>CAJJCK010000001.1 GCA_905182675.1 uncultured Cryomorphaceae bacterium
CGAAGAGAATAAGGATTGTGATGGGATATTTTTAGAAGGGACTATAGCAAACAGACTGTTCAACCCTAAGGTTCCAAAAGCATAACTTTCAAAAGCTTTTAATGCGAGGGAAGACCAACCTTTTCCCCTGTGCGCGGGACTGAGTACTAATCCCACGCCTGCCTTGCGCGCGAAAGGATCGTAATCATAGAGATCAAATGCTCCGATAAGTTCTCCATCATGATCTAAGATCAAACGGAGTTGGCCATCTCGTACTAAAGAGCCCGGTTGATTTACCAGGTAACGCTGCAATACTGCTTTACTCCATGGTTCTTTAGAATATCCCAAATACCATAAATCCGGCGAATTTTCTAATGTGTAAAGCGCGTTCAAATCTGATATTTCTGGTGCCCTTAGGTACCCTATTCCTTCAACCTTAATCATAAATCAATGGTACCTTTAAACACAAATTCAGCAGGTCCTTGAAGAATTACATTTTCAAAAGGTCCAGTTCCCTCGAATGATACGGTCAGCTGTCCACCTCGAGCCTGAAGGGTTACAGGTGACGTTGCCTTTCCTTGACTCACGGCAACCATTGCAGCAGCAACTGCTCCTGTTCCACAAGCGAGTGTTTCATCTTCTACACCACGTTCAAAAGTCCTTATGTGAAGGACCGAGTTCTGATATTCTAAATAATTGACATTTACACCCGCAGTACCGTATTCATTCCGTTTTTTCCTGGCTTTATGAAGAAACTCATTATCGTGTGTAGACCATTCTACGTGGTGAGGGGAACCCGTATCCACAAAATAGCCATCGTATTTTTGCTCTATTGCTGGTGCACTGCTCATGGCTAATTCAACTGTATTACCGGTTACTTTAGCCCAGTGTGCGCCATCTATGGCGTGAAACTTTAGAATCACTTCCGTTAATCCAAGATCCTTTGCAAAAAGCGCTATGCAACGACCTCCGTTACCGCACATAGAACTTTGCAAACCATCTGAATTGAAGTAAGTCATATAAAATTGATCACCTTCCACCTTAGCCTTTTCGAGAAGCATCAAACCATCGGCCCCTATCCCAAACTTTCTATCGCACAATTCCGCGATAGCCAAAGGAGTTAGTGAAACAACGGAGGAGCGATTATCAAACAAGATAAAGTCGTTTCCGGCGCCATGATATTTGAAGAACGTCGTAGACATGAAATGATATACCAGGATTAAAGGAGTTAAAGTTATGGGTTATGCTGCATCTCTGGCCTTCCGTATATTACTTTTCTCTACAGAGATCAAAAATATGAAATCAATCATATGCTAAGTGTATAAAATACACACCCAATTCAAAGACTAAACGCTTGAATCAGTGTATTTTAAAATATAAAAAATGTTGTTTTTAAGGTGAAGATCTTATGTAACTTTACGGGAGAACCACCAATTTTATCCTATGATTGCTCAAAAAGAGTATTCCCAAAAAGTAGCCGCAAGAATTCGAAATGAACGACTTGCTGTTGACCTCAGTGCTTGCGTTCATGAATTATTTTACGACCGAGGTATCGAGATTCTCATGTTCAGAAATAAGCTCATTGACACCAGCGCCAGCCAAGTCTTAGAACTTCATCAATATGCCAAAGATTTTGTCGGAAAGAGCATTAATATCGAGGACTCTCTCGAGCTGCTTCAAACCCTCAAAAAAACGGCTATTGAATATGCAAGGCTTGATATTGGTCGATTAACCCATGATTGGACTTCCACAGATCAAAGCTGTGAAGAGTTCATCATTAACAACATGAGCGAATTTTTCAAAACTCAAAAGCAACAACCTCAGGATGTCGTTCTTTTTGGGTTTGGCCGGATTGGCAGACTGCTGGCAAGAGAACTCATTGCCCAAGAAGGAAGTGGAAAACAATTAAGACTTCGCGCAGTTGCCGTAAGGAAAATTGATTCCGAAAGCCTGCACAAGCGTGCATCACTATTGAAAATTGATTCCGTACATGGAGAGTTTTCAGGAAGCGTTCAAGTGGACGAACAGAACCTAGCTCTAATTATCAATGGTAGACCCGTATACTTTATTGCTACTCCAGATCCCAAAAAGGCAGATTATACTGCATATGGAATCGGTAATGCCTTACTTATAGATAATTCAGGAGCATTCAGGGATCATACAGCCTTGAATCAACATCTTGATGGCAAGGGCATTGAAAGAGTGCTTCTCACTGCGCCGGGTAAAGAAATGAAGAATATTGTCCATGGTGTTAACCAGCATACCATTGATCGTAAAAAGGATAAGATAATTAGTGCCGCGAGTTGTACCACAAATGCCATTTCACCTGTCTTAAAAGTAATTAATGATACTTACGGAATTGAAAGAGGACATTTAGAGACGATACACGCCTACACAAACGATCAAAATCTAGTAGACAACATGCACAGTAAATACCGCAGAGGACGTGCGGCGGCCATGAATATGGTCATTACTGAAACAGGTGCGGGTAAGGCTGTAGATAAGTGTATACCTGGATTAGGAGAAAAACTAACCTCAAGTGCCATCAGGGTACCTGTGCCAAATGGATCTCTAGCCATTCTAAATCTACAGCTTGACAACGCAACTTCTTTAGAGGCACTCAACGTATCAATGAAGGAGGCTGCTCTAAATGGTGCCTTGGTGGAACAAATTCACTTTAACAGCTCTAACGAGCTGGTATCAAGCGATATTGTAGGCAATCCTTGTCCTAGTATTTTTGATGTAAACGCAACGCAGATTTCTTCAGATGGAAAATCTATCGTCGTATACGTTTGGTACGACAACGAATACGGATACAGTAGACAAGTTTTGCGTTTAGCTAAGCACTTTAGCGGCGTAAGGCGTCCCGCATATTATTAAGCGACAAACGTGAGATGAATAAGTGAAAAAGGGCTATTTCCATGATGGAAATAGCCCTTTTTCACTTAATAAGAATTTACTGTTTACCCATTGATAAAAAGCTCCATGAGTCCAGCGTTGGAATTTATACTCTCTTCCAAACTGATCATGCTCTCTGTATTTTCAACACCCTCTACATCATTGATTTTAAAAAT
>CAJJCK010000002.1 GCA_905182675.1 uncultured Cryomorphaceae bacterium
GTTCCGGGAGTTCATTTTATCTTAAAAAGTAGCGTTATTTAAATGCAGCTACTCCTCTATCCAACCAATCAATATAGTCTTCTATGTCTAGGTTGTAGGCGTTTTTCTCAACAAGCGGTGTAAGGTCATCATGTCCAAGTATAACATACAACGGCTGACTCACTTCTTTAAAGTTGACCTCTTGAAATTCACTCCACTTGTTCCCTATATTTTTAATTTTTCTACCGGTGATTTCGCTGACATACTGCTCGTCCTTTGGCAGGTCTGTACGCTCATCTACATAGAGGGAAATAAGCACAACATTATCTCGGATTCTTTGGTGAACGCCGTCATCTTTCCAAACGTTTTCTTCCATTTTTCGACAATTCACACATCCCCAACCCGTAAAGTCTAGCATGATTGGCTTCCCAACTTCTTTGGCATAGGCCAAGCCTTCTTCATAGTTGTTAAAACAGGGAAGGTCGTTTGGACAATGATTGCCATAGCTCACCTCACTCACGGTACCATCCACTGCTGATACGGAAGACATCAGAGGTTGAGCATACGCTCCGTTTTTACTTTCTGCGTAATGTTCAGGAGGTGGGAATCCAGCGATAAGTTTTACTGGTGCTCCAAAAATTCCCGGTAGCATGTAAAAGCCCATGACCATAAATACGATCGCAACACTCAATCGACCGACTCCTATGGTTTGAACTGGACTGTCTAGAGGTAACCTGAATGCACCTAGCAGATACAATGCTGTCATGAAAGCAATGGCCACCCAAATAGCAATAAACATCTCTCTTTCGAGTAAATGCGATTGCCACACTAAATCGGCAGTAGATAAGAATTTTAAGGCAAAAGCTAATTCTAAAAACCCTAGGGTAACCTTGACTGTATTCAACCATCCACCGCTTGAAGGCAAGGAGTTTAGCCAACCAGGAAAGGCAGCAAACAGCGTGAATGGTATAGCCAATGCCAATGCAAAGCCGAACATCCCAACGGCAGGCCCTATTAAACTCCCTTTAGAAGCAGCTTCAACAAGCAGTGACCCAATGATGGGGCCAGTACAAGAAAAGCTTACTAAACTCAGGGTAAACGCCATAAAAAAGATGCCCAAGAGCCCACCATTATTGGAAGCGTCGTCTGCTTTATTCACCCAACTTGAAGGCAATGTGATTTCAAAAGCACCAAAGAAACTGGCTGCAAACACCACAAACAAGACGAAAAACGCAAGGTTAAACCATGGATTAGTCGCCATTTTATTCAAGCTGTCAGCTCCGAAAATCAGGCTCACAGCGAGTCCTAACCCAACATAGATGACAATAATTCCGAGGCCGTAGAGTGAGGCTTTAAAAATTCCTTCTGCCTTTGTTTTACTTTGTTTGGTAAAGAAGCTTACCGTCAGCGGAATCATAGGGAAGATACAGGGCATCAAAAGCGCTGCAAATCCACCCAACATGCCCAACCAGAACGTAGTTCCTAAACCTTTAAATATGGACGGTACGGGTGCGTCCATCACTTCTACATTGAAATCTATAAAAGTGGGAGGCAAACACATTACATCATTACATACCATGAACTCCAACTCACCCGAAACTACAAAGTCTGCGACTGAGGGCTCAAGGTTGGCCGTGAAATCAGCAGAATTGGAAAAATAAGCAAGGTCCATGTCAAAGTTTGAATCAAACTCCACGTGAGACTCACTCTCCGTCCAGATGCCGGATGTTGTATAACTAGAAGTGCTGTCTAAATGAAAAGATGTTGGTATAGGGCCACCGTCCTCTATGTTTTGACTATACAAGTGCCAGCCTTCTTCAATGTCAGCATGAATAGTGACCAGAACTGCATCATCTGTAATTTCATAGGTTGTGGTCCACTTTACCGGTTGGGGCTGTGCAAACAATACCACTGCCAATAAAGTAAACAATCCAGTTAGGATACGCTTCATATATGATGATTTATCTCTGCAAGATAGGCCATGTCATCGCTCGAGACAACTCTTAATGAATCATCAATCCTGTAGCCTAAAACCCAGATTAACTTACCCTCTTGGGTAGCAACATAAACGTGCTCTTTATGGTGGCGCGGGAGTTTCAGTTCATTTAAAAAATCAGCTACTTTTTTTCTTCCTTTCATTCCCAACGGCACAAATTCATCTCCAGGCCTCCACCTACGAATAATAAGAGGGAATTTTAATGCGGCCATACTCAGCCACTCATGGTCCAAACTAAAGTCAATATTTTGAGTAGATGTGGGAGTGAATGTTAGCGAAAACGGCAGAATATCCGTGTCATGTATATCATTGATGACATATTCATGAGGATCTAATTCTCTTTTTTTTGAAAGAATAAATTGACCCCGATCTCTTACCAAAAGGTGCTTTTTACCAAAGGTAATATGACCTGTTTCACCCCGGAGAAAATGACCTATTTCTTTAAAACTAAATCCTTTGTCTATTTCTCGACAATACCTATACAGTAAAATCTGAGCATAATCCCTATTAACCCAGGATCCTTCGTTGATGAAGTACTCGCCAGAGCGGCATATCACTTGACCCTCTGTCCAATCCATTAAAAGACCTTGCAGCAATGCATTATCTCGAATCAAGTTATCGATTGATTTTTTGAGTCCCCCTCTCCAGCGAGGATCAACTTCGTCCAATACTGGAGCTAAGTCATGTCTGATTTTATTTCGGGTGTACTTCGTAGATTGATTCGAGGCATCTTCGCACCAGGTAAGGTCCTTTGTTTGTGCATAATCCAGCACCTCTGTTTTATCCATGTCTTTTAATGGACGGATTATTGCCGTGTTAGACATTCCTGTCATTCCACTTAAACCACTTCCACGCAGCGCATTCATGAGAAAGGTCTCTCTTCTATCATCGGCATGGTGGGCAGTAAAAAGATACACGGCATCCAGTAACACCACTTGCTCTTGAAACCAGTTGTACCTGAGGTTTCGTGCCCAATTTTGAAGATTTTCTCCATCGCGATCTTTAGGATCAACACGAAGCACTTTAATTTCAAATCTATGCTCTTCCGCATACCAGCGGCACCAGCGTTCATCTTCGTCGGATTCGTCTCGAAGACCATAATTTACATGGAGCAGATACGGACGAATGCCATAACGCTCCACCAACAAATGACTGAGCACTACAGAATCTACGCCGCCGCTAAATCCTAAAATTGCTTTTGATCCGGGAATGAGTTCTGGCAGTTCCATTGCCTAAAGGTAGTAACCGCAGCGTTATTTGGCAGAGTGGAATATACTCTCTGCTTTAAGCATGCATTCTTCATATTCTTCTTGAGGATCACTGAGAATGGTAATGGCTCCCCCTACGTGTAAGGTGGCCACACAAGACGCTGTGTTCAAAGCGATACTTCTGATCACAACATTGAAGTCAAAATCTCCGTCAGGAGCAACGTACCCTACGGCTCCTGAATAGACTTCCCTAGCGGTCTTCTCATGACGCTCGGCCAGTTCCATAGCGCTGATTTTTGGGGCACCCGTCATTGAACCCATAGGAAATGAAGCAGCAACGATATCCCAATTCGATACCTCAGGTTTTAGCGCTGCTTTTACCGTTGATATCATCTGGTTTACATTTTTAAACGCGTGCACTCCACACAATTCAGTGACCTCAACACTACCTTTTGACGCGACATGACTTAGATCGTTTCTGACTAAATCTACGATCATGACATTCTCAGCCCGCTCTTTTTCACTCTCAATTAGCATCTTTTGAGCGAGTTCGTTGCCTTGATTTAATCTTCTATTGGTGCCTTTTATGGGCTGACTTAAAATACTCCTCTGCTCTTTAAGGACATACCTTTCAGGGGAGGTACACAACAGTATATGATGGTCCAGTTTTAAATACGCTGAAAAGGGAGCATCTGTAGCATCAGCCATTTTCTGGAACAATGCAACAGGGTCTAATTCCTTTATTTCTGCGCGGAAGGATGTGCAATAATTGACCTCATAGATGTCACCATTTTGAATATGTTGCTGAAGAGATTCTATGGCTTGTATATATTGCGATCTAGTTTCGATCGCTTTAAACTTTAGGTGAGTAGGACCATCCTTTGTTCGAGATGAAGCCTGCAATACCATATCTAATACCTTTTGAGCTTCCTCTTTGGTAGAGGCCGATATTTCTAGCGTCCCATCAAGACTTAAAACACCCACGATTTCAGGAATAAAGAATTGAGCATCCGGCCAGTCTCCTTGGGCAGGATTACCCTTAGATAGTTTTTCAAACTCATGTCTGAGTTCATAGCCTAAGAAACCAAACTTCCATCCACTTTCTAGACCTCCAGATTTCAGATCTTCTTTAAACAATACTTTTTCCGCACCCCAACCGAAAACCAATTCATACTTTTTGTGAGAATTAGGATAACCGCGTGAGGTGTATAGGGCAAAAAAAGATCGACTGCTGGAAAGTTCCAACAGCCGATTTTCTATAGTAATCGGATCGACATTATAGGCCGATACTTTTTTCATTAGCTGTGAATAGCTCTGTTTGCCGTCGCAGCTAAAGCTGCTTCCTTCAACGCCTCAGTGTAGGTTGGATGGCCATGAGAAATGCGTCCTATGTCTTCAGCTGAAGCACGGAATTCCATAGCGGTAACTGCTTCCATGATAATGTCAGCCGCTCGTGCAGCAACAATATGTACCCCTAAAATCTCGTCAGTAATTTTGTCTGCAAGGACTTTAACTACACCATCAATATCACCAGAAGCACGTGAACGCCCTAAAGCCCTCATCGGGAATGAACCCACCTTATACGCTGCGCCTTCTTCCTTAAGTTGTTCTTCTGTTTTGCCCACAGCAGCAACTTCTGGCCAAGTATATACAATACCCGGAATGAGATTATAATTGATATGGGGCTTCTCTCCTGCAATCGATTCAGCTACAAAAACGCCTTCTTCCTCCGCCTTGTGAGCGAGCATGGCCCCTTTAATGACATCACCAATAGCATAAATATTAGGAACCGCTGTTTGCAAATGGTCATTCACATTAATGCGTCCTCTTTCATCGGTTTCAATGCCCACATTTTCAAGACCCAATTTGGCCGTGTAGGCACCGCGACCCACAGCAACCAAGCAGTAGTCTCCTTCGAAAACAACTTCATCGCCTTTTTTATTTGTCGCAGTCACCTTTACAACATCACCATCTCTGGTCACATTACTCACTTTAGATGACAAACTGAATTTCATACCCAATTTTTTCAAACTACGCATCAACTCCTTGCCCATCGCACCATCCATAGTAGGAATAATGTTCGGTGCATATTCTACAATAGTTACCTCAGCTCCTAAACGCTTGTAAACAGAACCTAATTCCAGTCCAATCACACCACCACCAATAACGATCATGTGTTTGGGGATTTCCTTTAAGCTCAGTGCTTCAGTTGAGGAAATAACACGCTCTTTATCAAACTTCGCAAATGGTAATTCAATAGGTTTTGAGCCTGTTGCAAGGATAATATGTTTGGCGGTTACCTGAGAAGTTTCTTCGCCATCCACTTGAACCGTGTTTTTATCTATTAAAGAACCAAAACCATGTAATACGGTAATCTCGTTCTTCTTCATCAGGTAGTCTATACCATCACAAGTGATGTCAACTACACCAGATTTTCGTTCGATCATTTTCGCAAAATCAATCTTAGGTGGATCGATATTGATTCCATGATCTGCAAATGAATGTGCTGCCATGTGGTAATGCTCGGAAGAATCTAGAAGTGCCTTTGATGGTATACATCCTACATTCAAACAAGTACCTCCCAATGTGGCATACTTTTCTATCAAGGCTGTTTTCATGCCTAGTTGCGCGCAACGAATGGCGCTAACATATCCTCCAGGTCCAGAACCTATCACAACTACGTCGTAAGAACTCATTGAATTTTGTTTTTTAAACTTGTCCCAAAGTTACACACGCGAAATAGTTAGCGCGGTTTTAATCGAAAAAATCTGCTAATAAGAATTACAAACAAGTTCGCGAAGAAAATGACGGCCATCATTGGCCCCAATATATTCCCCGTTCTCACATAGAATGTCTGCCCTTCCATTAATGGAACTTCTGCCGTAATCACTCCTTCTGTGTCCCAATCAAGCCGCTGTAGTATTTCTCCTTTGGAAGAAATTATTGCACTAATTCCAGTATTCGCACTGCGAACAACATATTTATTTTGTTCAATGGCCCTGAGCCCCGAGAAATTTAAATGCTGTACATGACCAGGCGTATTACCCCACCAGCCATCATTAGTAATCACTGAAATCAGATTGGCTCCTAGCCTAGCGTAGTCTGTAGCATAATCGGAGAACTCATTCTCCCAACAAATTACTGGGGCCAATTTCAAACCAATGGAATCCGCATTAAATACTTTGCGATGATCAGAAACACCTAATGTTCCAGATGCACCACCTAGTTCAATGGCCCAATCACCTAAAAGAGGTTTTAGGTATCGAAAAAACGGCATCTTTTCGCCACCTTGAACCAACTTACCTTTGTGATATACCTCGAACGAGCTTCTATCCTCCTTTATAAAAATAGCGCTGTTATACAAGGTGTAAAATCGGTCGCCATACGGACGGTTGTATATGTTGGACTCGTATTGGAAGTCATACGTAGTAGCACCGAAAACTGAAACGGCACCATACTTTCTCAATACATGCACTAGCTTTTTTTCTGCGACTGATTGGCCGATTTTCCCTTCTTCTCTGGCTTTGGGTAGAAATGTTTCGGGAAGAACAATCAGATCTACTTTTGGTCTGTTAACCTCGGAGAGCAGTCGGTCAACTTTTTCAATCTGAGTTCGCTCAGGCAAATCCCATTTTTCCGAATACGCATCAATATTTGGCTGTACGACATGTACTCTAATGGACTGTTCTGAGGCAGACTCAGGTAAAGTCCATAATCCTAAGCTGAGTAGTATTGGGAGCACAACGATCCCTAATTTCAGGAATATTGATGAGCGTTTATTAGACCATAATAATGCCATAAATAACACCCAGAGCGTACCTCCGACAGCTCCAGTCCATGAGTACCATTGTACCCAATGTGGAAGTCCATGAAACGTATTGCCCAGGTTAAGCCATGGGAAAGAAAGTCCCCAAGACTCATGCAAATGCTCAAAAGCCATCCAGCATGCAATCACTGGTAAATATTCGATGCGGCGCAAAGACTTCCACCTGGACAAAACAGCTGAGGACCGAACACCAAACCATAACGCAAATGCCATTAACCCTCCATTTACGACAACCGTAGCAAACAAACCCAATGGATGGGCATTGGCGATCCAGTAGGTTGTTGCTCCGTTCCAAAGTGCGAAAATCAGATAAAGAAACCCCAACGGCTTATTGGGACGCCGGGCTACTTCAATGCTGAGGATAAAACCGGGCAAAATAAGTAATGCCAACCAGGACCATGTCCAAGCAGCAGTAAGGCAAAGCGCCGCCAAAACAGATAAGGTTAATGAGTTTAGTTTTCTCCATTCCATCATAGAGCCAAAATAATGCATCTTTGCACTGCATGAAACACATTCCAAATCTTTTCACACTTGCCAACGCAAGTTGCGGAGTAATAGCGATTTATTTCATTACTGCCCAGAGCATAACGGGAGTAGCTATTTGCTTGATTGCAGCTGCCGTTTTCGACCTTCTAGATGGGTTTTTAGCTCGTAAAATGGGGGTTCAAGGGCCACTTGGCAAAGAACTTGACTCACTTGCTGATGCTATTTCTTTTGGAGCTGCACCTGCTTTTTTATGGGCTAGTATTTTAGGTGATTATGGTCAAGTTCCTCAACCGTTCGCTATCCTACTTGGGGCATTCATTGCTGCTTCAAGCGTATACCGTTTGGCGAAGTTCAATCTAGATACCAATCAAAACAGTGATTTTATTGGCATGCCAACTCCGGCCAATGCCCTTTTTGCACTAGGACTTTGGTCCTGGCTGGGTAATTGGGAGCAATGGGAGGTACTCATACATTATAACGAAGACCAACAACTCGTCTTTACCCTTGTAATGCTTGCGTTATGGTCGATCAACGTCTACTGGCTCAACGCTGGATTTAAAGTGATCAGCTTCAAACAAGGTGAGGGCGTTTATCGCAGGAATGCGCAATGGTCGGTCATGATTTTGTTTCCTGTTTTAGCCTACTTTTTTAGAGCACTTTCATTAAGTATTATTGTACTTTTGATGCCAATTATTAGTTACATATCCATTCGACTCGAAGCGAAGTCATAACCATTATATCACTATGAAATTCACTGCTGAAATCAACGTAATGCCTCAAAAAGCTCTTTTAGACCCACAAGGAAAAGCTGTTGGCGCTAACTTGAAAAACATAGGCTTATCGCCTTTGACTAACGTTCGCATTGGAAAGCACATTACCTTGGACATTGAAGCTGACGATAAAAATGCTGCTGAAGCCATGGTTATCGAAGCTTGTGAAAATTTATTAATTAATCCTGTAATGGAAGGTTTCGAAATCACCGTTACCGAAGCTTAATTAAGTTTGAACTTTCTAGCTCATTTGCACTTAAGCCCGGACCATTCATTGGTGCGGGTTTTTAATTTTTCAGGAGATGGGTTCAGAGGATTACATTGGAAGACAACAGCGAGCTCAGAAATGCTTCTCGGAGTAGAATTACATCGGTTTATAGATTCCTTTACGGATGAACACGAACTTACCAAAAAGGCTAAAGCTTTGCTCCGACCTAAAGCTAAGCGCACGGCATCAATAGCATTAGATTTATTGGGAGACTATTTTCTTCACAAGCACTGGGAAACCATGCGCGTGATGCAAGATCATAGCACTTCTCTAACTGTGGAGCATTTTATCAATTCCATGATTACTGAAATTGATACGCACCGATCTTTATTGGTGGGTAAAGCATCACGTATGGCCCCTTATCTGACCTCTGAAAACTGGCTCATGAGTTATCAAACCTTAGACGGTATTGGACATGCCGCACAAGGAATGGCGCTCAGACATCCAGCTGTAAAGGACCTTCCACTGTTTTTCAAGCAATTAGACTCCGGAGATTATCAAATCGCTGAACAATGGTTTCTTGAATTTTATCCTAAGCTGATGCAAGCCTGCCAGCAATGGACTTTGGCCCATCCTGCTCATAAGATGTTATCACTCTCGTGACGAACTATTCGTAGGTGTTGTATCTTTGCTAAAAGATTAGCGATCACATGATTTATATCAAGCGTAGAGAGCAGTTTTGTGCTGCACACAAGCTTTGGAATGACAAATGGGATGCGGAGACTAATAAGAAGGTTTTCGGCAAATGTTCCAATGAGAACTACCATGGTCATAACTTCGATCTAGAAGTTACTGTAAAAGGCGAAATAAATCCTGAGACCGGATTTGTAATGAACCTATTTGACTTAAAGAATATCGTACGAGAGCACATCATTGAAGTGGTTGATCATAAAAATTTCAATCTAGATATTGATTTCATGGAAGGTAAAATGCCAACTGCAGAAGTCATTGCTATGGAATTCTGGCGCATTCTTGCTCCTGAAATCACTCCTTACAAGGCTCAATTGCACAAAATCGTGCTCGCAGAAACGAATAACAACATCATAGAATATTACGGAGAATAATGAGAGCATACGTATTTCCAGGACAAGGAGCTCAATACCCAGGCATGGGAAAAGACCTCTACACAAATTACCCAGCAGCGAAAGAATTGTTTGATTTAGCGGATCAAGTACTGGGATTTTCGTTGAGTAGTATCATGTTTGAAGGGACTGCTGAAGAACTTAAAGAAACTAAGGTAACCCAGCCAGCCATATTCACGATGAGCGTCATCATGGCCAAACTACTTGGTAATGACTTCACACCAGATTTAGTTGCAGGACATAGTTTAGGTGAATTTTCAGCACTCACAGCAGCTGGAGCCCTAAGCTTCGAAGATGCACTTGTTTTAGTCAGTAAGCGTGCTATGGCTATGCAAAAGGCTTGCGAAACAACACCTTCTACAATGGCTGCAATACTAGGTTTATCTGACCAACAGGTTGAGGATATCTGTGTTAGTGTAGACGGCATCGTGGTCGCTGCTAACTATAATTGCCCAGGGCAATTGGTCATCTCAGGTGAACTTACTGCCGTTGAAAAATCTTGCGAAAAAGCAACTCAAGCAGGTGCACGACGCGCTATAATCCTACCCGTTGGTGGCGCATTTCACAGCCCCCTTATGGAGCCTGCGAGGGAAGAGCTTGCAGCAGCTATATCAGCCACTGTTTTTAAGACTCCGATCTGCCCAGTCGTACAGAATAGTGTCGCAAAAGCTGTTCAAAATCCAGAGGAGATAAAACAAAACTTAATTGATCAACTGACTGCTCCTGTAAGATGGACGCAAAGTGTTCAGGAAATGATAACCCTCGGCGCTACGGATTATATTGAATGTGGCCCCGGAAAAACCCTCCAGGGTTTGATCAGGAAAATTGATCGTTCCACGACAGTGAGCGGCATAAATTTCGAATGATGAAAGAGGTAACGTGGAAAAGCCCATCAAACATAGCCTTAGTAAAATACTGGGGTAAATATGATATTCAGATACCGGCGAATCCCTCAATTTCATTCACCCTGAGTGAAGCTGCAACGACAACGACGTTAAAGTATAAACCAGGACGTGGTGAACTAAAAGTGTTTCTTGAAGGCATAGAAACACCCTCTTTCCAACCGAAAATCGAAACCTTCCTCCAAAGGACTATTGCACTCTTCCCATTTACTTCTGATTTTGATTTCGAAGTGCACACCTCCAATAGTTTTCCGCACAGTTCAGGAATAGCATCATCCGCCTCAGGCATGAGTGCTTTAGCGTTGTGCTTAACCAGTATAAAAGTAGCCCTTGGTCTAGAAGTTTTAGATTTCTTCCAGCTGGCTAGTGAAGCCGCAAGACTGGGGTCTGGATCAGGCTCAAGATCAGTATATGGACCACTAGCCGCTTGGGGAACACATGCTGAAATAGATGGGAGTAGCGACCACTTCGCAGTGAGTTTTAAAGATGTCGACCCCGTCTTTACAACTTTTCAAGACACCATCTTATTGGTGGATAAAGGAGAAAAAGCAGTGAGTTCAACAGTGGGTCACGGATTAATGGAGGGCCATCCTTATGCAGAGTCTAGGTTTCTTCAAGCCCATGAAAACCAAAGTATACTGTTGACCGCAATGCTGGATGGTGACCTAGAAACTTTTGGAGAAGTTGTAGAGAGCGAAGCCCTTACACTGCACGCAATGATGATGACTTCTTTCCCTTACTTTATATTAATGAAGCCTCAAACTTTAGAGGTAATCAACAGTATTTGGAGGTTTAGAAAAGCAACTGGAAATCCTGTATTCTTTACACTAGATGCTGGTGCCAATGTCCATGTATTGTATCCAAAATCTCACAAAGAAATAATTCTTAAATTCATAGATGAAGAATTGCGAACATTCTGTAAGGATGGGAGTTACCTTTGTGACGAAGTTGGTTTTGGACCAACGAAACTAAATGAACATGAGCTTGACTGATCCTTTGTTTTACGGTAAAATACTACTCTTTGGAGAATACGGTATCATAAAAGATAGTATGGGTCTCTCTATACCCCACGCTTACTACAAAGGTGCGTTTAAGTTTTCCAAAGCATTCACACCAGAAGAGGCAAAAAGTAGCGCGCATTTATCCAAGTATATAGATTATCTAAAACGCGATGACGCGACGTGTACGTTTGATTTTGAAACCTTCGAAAAAGATATTTCGCATGGTCTCTTTTTTGACTCCTCCATCCCCCAGGGATTTGGCGTGGGTTCATCAGGAGCTTTAGTTGCGGCGATTTACAATAAATACTCTACGAATAAAATTTCCGCTCACCCAAACAAACCTTCAGAGATAAAAGAGTTAAAGAACGTTTTTAGCTGGATGGAAAGTTATTTTCATGGAAAGAGCAGCGGTATTGACCCAACAATATGCTATTTAGGTCTGCCTTTACTGATACAGAGTAAGGATAAACTAGGCACTGTCACTTTACCCGAGCAAGGCTTGAATAAGTCTGGAGCAGTTTTCTTACTCAATAGCGGATCCCCCGGAGAAACTCAGCCAATGGTTGAGATCTTCATGGAAAAACTCAAAGAGGATGGTTTCAGACATATGCTCAAGAATCAATTCATTAAATATAATGACGCGTGCATACAAGCCTTTGTTAAAGGAGATAAAACGCCCTTATTTTCAAACCTAAAAAAACTTAGCGGACTAGTCTTGGACTATTTCGATCCAATGATACCGTCTGGATTTCATGAATTATGGAAGGAAGGTTTGGA
>CAJJCK010000003.1 GCA_905182675.1 uncultured Cryomorphaceae bacterium
TGATTACGATTTTGCCACTCGAGAAAAAACAATTCGCAAGCAACAAGAAGTTATAGGGGGATACGATAAGGACCGCTATGAAACCAAGAGAATTTGGGCAACTGCAGATGATGGAACTAAAGTCCCAATGTCTATTGTATACCGTAAGGATTTACTACGCTCAGATGCTCCAAACCCAACATTGCTTTATGGTTATGGTAGTTATGGCGTCACGATCGACCCACAATTCTCCTCAGTTAAACTAAGTCTGTTGGATCGAGGATTTGTTTATGCCATCGCCCACATTAGAGGGTCACAATATCTTGGTCGTCCATGGTATGAGGATGGAAAAATGTTCCATAAGACGAATACTTTCACAGACTTTATTTCTTGTGGAGAAGCCTTGATAGCAAACGATTATTGTACAAGCGAAACCCTACTGACAATGGGTGGCTCCGCTGGAGGCCTGCTCATGGGTGCCGTGGTGAATATGCGTCCGGATTTATTTCGAGGTGTGATTGCTGCAGTACCATTTGTAGATGTAGTTACCACCATGCTAGATGAAACCATTCCTCTAACCACAGGGGAGTATGATGAGTGGGGTAACCCAAACAACAAAGAAAGCTATGACTATATGCTTAGCTACAGCCCTTACGATCAAGTAAGTCGTCAAAATTACCCTGCAATGCTTGTTACTACAGGTTTGCATGATAGTCAAGTACAATACTGGGAGCCGGCAAAGTGGGTTGCACGACTACGTAAGTTGCGTACAAACCCTGAGCAGCCATTGCTGATGTATTGCAATATGGAAACTGGCCATGGAGGTGCCTCTGGAAGGTTTGAGGCATTGAAAGAAACTGCCATGGAATACGCATTCTTTCTAGATTTAATGGGGATTAAGTCATGAGTATAATTGTTACCAATTTATCTAAATCATACGGTAAGCAAAAAGCATTGGATAACCTCTCGATAGAAATTAAGAGCGGTCAAATTACGGGTCTTCTTGGTCCTAATGGTGCTGGAAAAAGTACCCTGATGAAAATCATTACGGGCTCATTATTGCCAGATGAAGGAATGGTCGAGGTCAATGGGGTGAATGTGGCGGACCAACCGCTCAAGGTGCAGCAATCGTTGGGTTATCTGCCAGAACATAATCCGCAGTATTTGGAGCTGTATGTCAAAGAATACTTGGCCTATGTAGCTTCCATATATAAGGTGGAAAAGTCTGCCGTTGATCGGGTCATCGAACAGACTGTTCTAGGACCTGAGCAGCATAAGAAAATCGGTTCCTTATCGAAGGGCTACAGACAGCGTGTAGGCCTTGCTGCCGCTTTAATTCCAGATCCAGAAGTACTCATATTAGATGAACCTACTACAGGATTGGATCCAGCCCAGTTGATTGAAATCCGCGCGTTACTCAAGAATATTGCATCAAACAAGACGGTACTTTTTTCGACGCACATCATGCAAGAAGTGGTGGAGTTGTGTTCTAGTTGTATATTCCTAGAAGGAGGCGAGTTGAAACAGGTATTGACGGAAACGGAAATCCAAAAAGGCTCGAAACACCTCGAAGAAATCTTTGCGAAGTAAGTTGGTATCTCACTAACGAGACAATTATCTCTGCTGTAAGCCTCAAATAGAGTTCTATGACCCCTGTTTCCCCTAAAATTTGACCATTTAGAAAATACAGTCCATTACGATTTTTCTACATTTTACAGTAAACCACTCTATTAGTGCTCTATTACTCGCAATCTTGGGAAGATACCTACTTGCTTCGAAGCATCGTTGATGTGCATGAGGTTGAGTACTATCACATGGTTGCCAGTGGCGGGGACCATGCTTTTAGTTTACTGCGCCACGGAGTCTCGCATATTCATTTGGTCGATACGGAACATGCACAAATTGAACACGTTCAAAAGAAGCTCGCGGCCCTGAGTGATCCGAATCGCGATCAACTCTTTGGCGTCCATTCACGACAAGGGTTGTTGCACGGCGGTAAATTGGAAAGCTTTCTTAAGAAGTTCGCTAAAGTGTTCCCTATTTTATTAGCTCCAGGCGCGCGGAAACAGATGGTGCAGGCAGATTCAAAAGCGCACAGAGCTGAGGTATATGCTCGGAGGTGGGATACACGAAGATTTCAATTTTTATCCAGTCTAATTTTCTCTTCCGAAAATGTGGATACCAAAGCGCGTCCTCCGGGATTGATTCAGGACAAGAGTAAAAAACCTACGCAGGTGAATTACTTGGACCAATTCAAAGAAAAAATCCTTGCACACCCACTCAGGCAAAACCCATACGTGGATTATATCATTCACGGTTACCATAAACACAGTCGGTTAGATTACTTGGAAGGGAATTGGACTCCAAATTCAGATGCTCTAATGTTCCACCACATGGATATGAAATCCTACGTGAAGGACTTGCCACGGGCCCGCCACATGATTCACGCTTCGGACATTATGGAGGCAACGGACGAGGAATTCAATGATGACTTTTTTGAGGTGGTTGATCAGGCATGTAAACCGGGATCATTGTTCCTGTATTGGGAACACCGCTATGCTATAACAGTGCCCCAATCGTTCCAAAACCAATGGACCCTAGTGCAAGTGACGGAAAATGATAGGGTGCCTTTTTACAATAATTTTTACCTATGGAAGAAACAAAGCAAGGATTAGGGCGTCGGCTCTACCAATACCAGCTCGAACGGTTCCCACTGGTCTTTCTGTTGCCAACCACATTGGCCATTATTTTGTCAACGATGGCCGTATTGGAAATGGACGGCTACTACGCGGAGTGGTGGAAATATACCCTGCTCGCCGTGGCGGGACTGTCCTTCTTACTCCACACTCGAGTTATTGATGAGTTGAGAGATAAAGAGGTTGATGATGTGCATCATCCGGATCGCCCACTACAGCGTGGATTGATTACGGAAAAAGAAATCCTGCGCGTTGGTTATTGGAACGGCGGGATATTCATCAGCATCCACATAGTTTTG
>CAJJCK010000004.1 GCA_905182675.1 uncultured Cryomorphaceae bacterium
CGAGGCCGTTGTCGCATACGTTCGCGCGCACAAAACTCTTGATCAAAGAGTCTTAGATGAAATTATCGAATCACGCGAAACCTTAAGGTCTAGAAACACGATGCTCAAAGATGAAGTGATTCTTCACGGGCATGCGGGACGTATCATCAAGGCCAAAACAGTCAATCAACAAAAATTGGTTGAAGTTTCGTCAGAGAATGACCTTGTATTTGCTGTGGGTCCTGCTGGAACAGGCAAAACATATACCGCAGTAGCACTAGCTGTAAATGCGTTAAAGAACAGAGAAATACGCAGAATAGTAATGACACGTCCAGCAGTAGAAGCTGGAGAAAATCTCGGATTCTTGCCTGGCGACCTCAAAGAAAAGCTAGACCCCTACTTGCAGCCGTTATACGACGCTTTGAGAGATATGATTCCAAAGGAGAAGCTTGACTTTTATTTAGAAAACAAAACCATCGAAATTGCACCACTGGCTTTTATGAGAGGACGGACATTAGACGATGCTTATGTTATTTTGGATGAAAGTCAAAATACGACGACCTCACAAATGAAGATGTTTTTAACCCGAATGGGAGAAAATTCGCGTTTCATTATTACCGGAGATCCTACCCAAATAGATTTACCTAAACATCAAAAAAGTGGATTGAAGGAAGTGCTAGTTAAGCTGAAAGACATTAAAGGCATAGGAATTGTAGAACTTGATGGAAGAGATGTTCTAAGGCATCCATTAGTTAAGAAAATCATTAACGCTTACGAGCAAAACGATTAAATCATGAACCAGCAGCCGGAATACAGTTTTACTGGTCAGACTAATTTTTACCGTGGAAAGGTTCGCGACGTTTATACCATAGCACAAGACCAACTCGTGATGGTTGCTTCTGATAGAATATCAGCATTCGATGTTGTTCTTCCAAGGCCTATTCCCGGAAAAGGACAAGTATTAAATCAAATAGCCGAGCACTTTTTAATCGCGACTTCAGATATTGTACCTAATTGGAGATTGGCTTCTCCGGATCCTCAAGTGACCGTGGGACATCGTGCAGAACCTTTTCAAGTAGAGATGGTCATACGTGGCTATTTAGCTGGCCATGCTGCCAGGACATACCATAGTGGATTGAGAGAACTTTGTGGTGTAACACTTCCTGAAGGAATGAAAGAAAACGACGCTTTCCATGTTCCAATAATAACACCCGCCACGAAAGCTGCACATGGCGAACATGACGAGGACATCTCCAGAGAAGATATTATTGCCAGAGGAATTGTATCGGAATCAGACTATATAGAACTTGAGCGCCATACGCAAGCTCTATTCGCGCGTGGGCAACAAATGGCTAATGATCGAGGTTTAATATTAGTAGATACCAAATACGAGTTTGGTAAGTTATCCAATGGTACAATTGTACTCATAGATGAAATACACACCCCCGACAGTTCTCGATATTTTTACCTTGATGGCTATCAAGACCGACAAGACAAAGGAGAAACCCAACGTCAATTGAGTAAAGAGTTTGTACGTGAATGGCTTATGGAAAAGGGATTTCAGGGAAAACAAGGACAAGCGGTTCCGGAAATGACAGATGACTTTGTTGAGATGGTAAGCAAACGTTATCAGGAATTATTTAAGTCTATCACAGGCAAAGACTTTCAGCCAGCACCTGAGCAGGGAGCATCGGATAGAATATTTAACCATGTGGAATCCTTTTTGACTCATAAATAACCTCGAGCAAACTAAAAGAAGCCTCCATGACGACTCTAAAACAATTCCTGATTATACTGTTGTGTTTCTGCACAACCTTAATGAATGCGCAATTCAAGGTGATTAAATTTGGTGCTAAAGCAGGTGTTAATTATCCACAGGCCTCCCTGAGTACCCAAGATGTCTTGAATATTTATGCTGATCAAACGTATGATATTTCTAATATTCAAACCGACATAACCAACGGCTTCAATGCAGGTCTAATCACGCGTGTTTCTTTACCGTTGGTACCTGTTTATATCCATGCAGAGGCTTTGTATACACAGTTTAAACAGGGTATATCCATTACAGATAACGGCAATGACTTAGACTTAAGTACTTTGGTACAGCGTTTAGATTTCCCCCTGAGCGCTGGTGCTAAAATAGGACCTCTGTTTGCTGGTTTAGGTGCTACGCTTTCGTTGCCTTTAGCCAACGCCAGTGACATATGGTCAAACGACGTAGAAGCTCAGTTTACTTGGGGGTGGCACATTCACGCTGGCCTCAAAGTATGGCGGATTCTGGCTGAAATAAAATATGAAAGTGGGTTTGGTATGTTGGCTAGAAATGTGAATTACAACTACAACGACACCGATTATAATTTCTCCCTCGATTCCAGAAGTAGCCAAGTCGTGGTTAGTGCAGCATATTTCTTTAAATAATCTACAACTCTATACTCTTCAAATACCCTGACTGTAAATAATGATGTACCACGCTAGCGTTGTAGTTATTATGATCCAAGTGAACCATTCTCTTTTTAAGAAATGGCCTGTCTAATCCGTCAGATGCCAAATAGAAATAAGTATATCCTAAAAGTCTTCCACCCTCTATAATAAGGACACATTTCTCTTGATCTTTTCTACCAGGTCCCATTAAAAGGGCCTCTTGCGGCAATACATATCCCCTTAAAGCAGCAGAAGATACTTCTGTATTTACATACTCCCATGGCAAGCTCTGAACATGCCTATGGTAGTGAGCTCTATCTTTATCTAAAAGGAATGTATCTGGATTGAGATGCTCATTCAACATGACTTTTTGAAGCCAATTATAAGCATATTTAGGAGCAGCAAAATAAAACTGAGGCTCCTTG
>CAJJCK010000005.1 GCA_905182675.1 uncultured Cryomorphaceae bacterium
CATAGTTAATATTATTTTGTTCTAATATTCTTGCTGCAGCAAGCCCTGAAGCACCCGCTCCTATGATAATAACTTTCCCTTCATAATGATATGTATTGTCTAAGGCTGTTGTCTCGGGAAATCTGTCATATGCTCGTGCGCCCCACTCATAACACCCTGTTAAAAGAGTCGAGGTGAAAAGTAACATACCAAGTGTAATTACACGAAAATTCATATAAGTATTTATTTAATAGAGTGCCAAATTTGATGATTCTATGGTAGGGATTACTTGACTATTGTCACAAAGACCACGTGTATTAAAGTTCAGGTAAGTCCTCAACATCCAACTGCCTCACCTCTAACCCCTTAAATAGGTGAGTGATACTTTCATATCGTTACGACTTGCTGTAAGGAAATAAAAAAGCCCCTTCCGAAGAAGAGGCTTTTTCTTTTAAATATCAAGTAGTTTTAATTTCTGTTAATTGCAACCAGAACCTAATTCGACAAGACTATAACCAGGTGTTATAAAGTTTGCTTTTCCACCATTACATTCAAATGTAATAGGAGTAACTAACTCATTTCCGAAATTCAAATCAACTATAAGTGTGTCATTAACAAATGTGTAATTGTTAGTTCCTGGTAGGGCGTTTGTATCTCCCGCTTGAAAAGTATTATACAGCGAATCACAATTTCCAGTTGTACAATAATAGGTATATCGGACACCATTTTCGTAGATGTACATTGTATTCAGGCTATTTCCTGGATATGTCCATTTACCTTCCATTGTGTATGGAGTGGTCTTTTTACAGCCCGTAAACATTGCTGCTAAGACTATTACTACGGCTACGAATTTTTTCATTTAAGATTTTTTATTTTCCGTAAGCTAACGTTTTTAATCGATTAAACTCTCAGCCCTAATAAGTCCTATACATGCAGCTGCTTTACTTCTAAACTCCTTAAATAGATGAGTGATATTTCATGTCGCTGCGTCCAATTACTTGCTGGATATGCAGCATTAGTACTTTTTATTTTTTCAATTCTTCAACGTCTTTGTTTAACGCGTCTAAAGTTTTCTTTAGTACACGTACTTGACTTAATGCGGCTAAACCAAAAATAAATCCCATAATTCCCAACGCTTCCATGTAGTTATAATTTGATTTAGTTATTTAATAGAGTTAACTTTTTCAAAGCGAATCCCTTGTTTTACAATGTGGTTATCACAAATCTGCTTAACCCTCAGGCTCGTCTTCTTTAACTTCTACTATTTGATTTATAATACTTGCGAGTTTAAAATCGAGTAACGTAACGCCATTGGCGTCGTGCGTTGTCAGCTTTATATCTAGAGTGTTATAAATATTTGTCCATTCAGGATGATGATTTAATGCTTCACATTCAAAAGCAATTCTATTCATTGCGGACATACAATCCTTGAAATTATCAAATTCAAAATCTGTGTGTAGCGCATTGTCATAAAAATCCCAATCCTCCAAAGACTCTAACTTTCTAGCTATTTCAAAATCTGTTAGTTTTTTCATCTGTTAGTTTCGTTTTCCTTGACACGGTCTTGAAGCGAATACAATATTTAAACACTCAGCAAGTTGGAAGAACTAAGTTTTGGGTTATCCTCCGTAGAAAAGCGCGTCAGCTGATGTTATTTTTAATGATATCTGTTTTTACTCATTATCTGATTCAATGTCAAATTCAAATTTGTTGTGAATCACCAAAATAGCCAGTCCAAAGAGAGCAGCGCTGACAATAAGTATGGTACTAATCAAACCGGTTGCTCCAAAGGACATTCTAATGAGAATAGTGGAGATGATGAAGCCTGAGTTTCTAATGATTTTATGAAACTGGTCAGTGTAGAAGAAGGATACCAATAGTAATACTACGTCTACCAATATTAATACCGTAAAAAACTGATCGAAAAAGAGGTTGTTAATGCTTTCAAAGGTTGGAATGGTACTCGTTGATAAGGAGACTCCCGAGGTCCAGTTAATAAGGGTGAAAATGGCCATACCCACAAACAGCGGTATGAGCATGATGGAAATGAATTGCTTATTGTTTACAAATCTTTGAATATTGTATTTGCCATCATTGTCATGATTCAGTTTAAAGCTTCCTTGTTTCTGGAATAGAAATATCAAAAAGAAAAGAATAAGCGATGCGATCAGGTCATAGGTGAACTGAAGATCTCCTTTATTCTCGAACCAGTTTGTTGTCAGTTCAAGTGACGATATGTCTTTGAACAATTTCCGAATAATGATTAACGTAATGATTTCATATTGTTTGGTAATGTACGTGGTGAAAGATCGGGGTAAAAAGTAAATAAGAAGATATACCTCATAAATCAGGATGAATGAAAACGGAGTATAAATAGCAGATATAGGACTCGCAAGTAACTCAGATTCAGAAGTAGTGAAGAATAGATCGAACTTCTTCAAGTAAATGAATAGGAGATGCACGAAAAAGCTGAACAGGGCAATGTACAATATACTTTTCTCAACTTTTTCGCGGGTTTTGTCAGAAAGGAGTTTACTGTAAACAAGTGATATGGTTGCTCTCATAAGTCTTACTTGATTCTAATAACGTGAACTATCTTTTTTGCTAAACCTTAACAAGAAATAATGTCAAATGTTTTCAATGTAGTTGTGTATCAACATTTTGCACCTTCTTATCGAAAAACCTAAGCTAATTGTTATTCTGTTGCTAGGAGTTAAAACGGGTAATATTTTTTTACTACTTCGATGAACAATTTTTATTCCTGGTATATCCGAAGTGTGCAATTTTCCAGGTGCTTTGCTCTTTCACCAAATAAAATAAATCTATACCGCAATGGGAAAAACTACCGTTGAGGTAAAAATCGTAGGGTGCCCACACAGAAGCGATGTGTCCATTCGTAGTTACTTGCGCGTCCCAATACCTTTCCTGATAAATTTCTCCCTGGATTGGATTAAGTCTTCGCGCTAATGATGCATCGTTGTCAATCACAGTATGGATACTGGTATCATCTTCCTGAATATTAGTCACAATTTTTTGAATACCATCGAATAGTATCTCATTAAAAATATGCGCATCTTTTGTATTGACAGCCATCATAAAACGGTCAATAACATTTAAAATTTCTTTGCGTTCACTGGCAGGTGCAATACCACCAAAAACTTCCGGGTTATATTCTTCCGGAGAGTTAAGAGGTATGGACTGCGCGCAGGCGAGGTTTGATAATAGTAGGGCACTTAGGAATAGAATTTTTTTCATCACTTCTCATTTACAGGTTGAATTATCCCACCAAAATCCCAGTATGGATGCTTTGGCAGTGGAGCCTGATAGGATTCCTGTTGTTCATCTTTTTTATACGATAACTTCCAGGCGTGAAGACCTATCGATAGGGGAAGGTATTCTTGATCCGAACCGTATTTTTCGTCGCCTATAACTGGTATTCCTATGTGAGCTAATTGTACCCTTATTTGATGAAACCTACCTGTTTTCGGCTTTACTTCTAGGAGATATCCAAATTCGTTTTGACCGAGTACCTCATAAGACAGACGACACTCTTGAGAAACGGATGACTTTGATTTTACAACAACCGCTCGTTTTTCTTTGGTATTTTTCATCAGGAAATTCACTAAGGTTTCCTTCTCTTTCCTTGGCTTTTCTTTGACAATTGCTAAGTAGGTCTTTTGAATTTTCCGGCTGCTAAAGAGCTCATTAAATTCAATGAGAATACTCTTTTTCTTCGCAAATATTAAGACGCCACTTGTCACGCGATCCAGCCTATGTATAACGCCAAGAAAGGGCTTGCGATTGCCTTCAAGTAAGTGTGCGTAAACTTGGTCTTCAACGGTGTTCTCTTCGTAGGGACTGCGCTCACTGATGAGACCAGCAGCTTTATTGACGACTATATAACCCTTGTTTTCATGTACTACTTCTAGATTCTGCATGAGCAGGTTTTGTTTTGTCAGTTTTAGATGAGACTTATTCTCACCTTCTTTTTCTTAAGCTTACTGTTGTTTGTTTTCTCTATGAGTTCTTGAGCTATAACTTTATGTACACCCACATAAGCACAGTTTTGTTGTAGCTCTATGGTACCTAATTGGTCATTATTGATCTGTCCCTGCTTAATAAGTAAACCTGCGATATCACCTTTAGATATCTTATCTCGTCTTCCACCCGTTACATAAAGAGTAGACCATTGAACGGGCTTAAGCTGTGCGGCATGCCTTAGGTCTTCCATGGACAACTTCCTTGGAGATATATCTTGGATAAATTCGGGAAATCTGGCGCCTTTGTTGTGCAATATGTAAGCAGCTCCTTCGCTGTTCATTCGAGCGGTACGCCCGTTTCTATGGGTAAATTCTTTACTGTGGTGAGGAAGCTCAAAGTGAATAATGAATTTTATCTCAGGAATATCTAAACCACGAGCCGCTAAATCCGTAGCCAAGAGGAGTTGACAAGTTCCATTTCTAAACTTTATCAGTGCACGTTCTCTATCGAACTGTTCCATGCCTCCATGAAAACACTCATGGTCTACATTGTGGTCAAACAGAAAATCACTTACCTCTAGCAGGGTGTCTTTGAAATTACAAAAAACGATTCCGGGCTGGCCCTCTAAGAACCCTAGAGCTTCCTGTAATGTTTTGAGTTTATCATTTTCCGCAGAAAGCATGGTTTTTACGGTAAGTTGGTTGCTACCTTCCTTTTTGAGAAAATTAATGGATACTGGTTTTTTTAACCCGACAAAGCCTGGTACTCCCGCATTATTTGTGGCTGAAGTAAGGATTCTTTGACGCACATTTGGCAACGCATCTACGATCTCTATCATTTCTCTTTCAAAGCCAATCTCTAGGCTTTTGTCGAATTCGTCAAGAACAAGCGTCTTAATATGTTCTAAAGAAAAATTATCTCTTCTAAATCTATCTGCAACTCTACCAGGTGTTCCTATTAGAATAGCAGGTCTATGTTTTAGGTCAATCTTATCTAAAACCCCGGCGCGCCCTCCATATACAGAGTTCACTTTAAATCCAGAGCCCATTTTTCTCGCTACTTGCTCAATCTGTTGCGCCAATTCTCTGGATGGAACTAATATTAGAATTTGAATTTCATCACAGGTAGGATCTAATTGAGCTATTAGAGGCAACAAGAACGCAAGGGTCTTACCTGTTCCAGTAGGTGAAAGTAGAACCATGTCAGAAAGTTCTGTAATGGTTTTATGAGCCTGCTCCTGCATAGGATTTAGTGCAGTGATCTGAAATTTTTGAAGGAT
>CAJJCK010000006.1 GCA_905182675.1 uncultured Cryomorphaceae bacterium
CTCCAGAGTGAGAGACTTGTTTAAGCAGGCAAAGGAAAAATCACCTTGTATCATCTTTATTGATGAAATTGACGCCATTGGACGTGCACGTGGGAAAAACAACTTCTCCGGAGGCAACGATGAAAGAGAAAATACCTTAAACCAACTCCTGACAGAAATGGATGGTTTTGGAACAAATGAAAATGTCATCATTATTGCAGCCACCAACCGTGCAGACATATTGGATGGCGCGCTTATGAGAGCTGGGCGTTTTGACCGTATCATTTACGTTGATTTACCAGAATTAACAGAGCGTAAAGCTATTTTCCAAGTTCATCTCAAGGGTATCAAAACTGACAATAGTTTAGATCTAGATCTTTTGAGCAAACAAACACCTGGGTTCTCCGGTGCAGATATTGCAAATGTTTGTAATGAAGCGGCACTTATAGCCGCACGGAAAGAGAATAAGACTGTTGGAAAACAGGATTTCAATGATGCGATTGATCGTATTGTTGGTGGACTAGAGAAGAAAACGAAAATCATTACCCCAGCAGAGAAAAAAGTAATCGCTTATCATGAAGCGGGGCATGCTGCAGTGAGTTGGCTACTAGAATATGCCTCTCCGTTGGTAAAAGTAACAATCGTGCCAAGGGGCCGTTCGTTAGGCGCTGCATGGTACCTGCCAGAGGAAAGACAGATTACTACTTCAGAGCAAATGCTAGATGAAATGTGTGCCACCATGGGTGGTCGTGCGGCGGAGAAAGTTGTTTTCGATAATATCTCCACAGGCGCTTTGAGTGATCTTGAAAAAGTAACAAAGCAAGCAAAAGCAATGGTTACTATTTACGGCTTAAGCGAAGAAATCGGCAATATTACGTACTACGATAGCCAAGGTCAAAATGACTATGCAATGAGTAAGCCCTATTCAGAAGAGACCGCAGTCATCATTGACAAGGAGATCAGTAAGATCATTGAAGCTGAATATGCTAGAGCTATTTCTTTACTTGCAGACAACCGAGACAAACTCGATGCGCTAGCTAATATTCTCCTGGAAAAGGAGGTTATTTTCCGAGAAAATGTTCAGGATATCTTTGGTAAACGACCTTGGGACAAAGAAGAAGAGGTTGTGGTTGAAGAAGTTCCTGTAGCTGAGGAAGTACCAGCTACAGTAATCGAAACCACTCAAGAAGCTGAACAGCAAGATATTAAAGCTGATAACGAATCAGATTCTAACGAAAAAACAGAGTAATCATCTCTGCTTTTATTAAAAAGCCACACTATAAATTAGTGTGGCTTTTTTTGTTGAAAGCTCTTCGAAAGCTTTAGCCTTGTCTAGCCAAGCTTTTCTATTTTTGATAAACGATTCATTGTACCATGGCCAAAAGCGGCGGTTTTTTCTCCAAACTCACTTCTACTTTTAGAAAAGAGGCTCTATCCTCCAAATCCGAAAAGGGAAAATTTGCACCGTTGGATCAAATTCCGTTGGATGAAAAATTTGTCTCCCAGTTCACCGAAGGAGGTGGTGATTTCGTCTACTGCGCGAACAAAATAGATGCAGTCACCTCTCTATCCCATTATTGCTCAGAACAAGGCTGGAAAGGTGTTTTTATTTCATCACCGGAACTAGCAGAATGGGAGAACAAAATCACCATTAAAACTACTTTCCAGAACGATGGACAGTTCCCTGTCGTACTCAGTGCTTGTGAAGCCTTAATTGCGTTCAACGGAGGTATTATGGTTCATGGACATCATACGGGAGGGCGAAAATTAGCAGATCTTCCTAAAAACCACATACTTATAGCCTTCACGTCGCAAATGGTTGCTAATCTTAGAGACGGCATGACCGCTATTAATCAAAAATATAGAGAAAACAGGCCTGGAAACATAGCTGTCATTCGTGCACCTCATGACCAGAATGTAGAATTAGCAGCAGCAGACCCCAACAAGGATAGAACGGTGTTCCTGATTCTCATTGAAGACGAAGCATAGCATGGGAAAAAGAGCACTATTTGGCGGATTATACGCTACTACATTGATTGGTATTTTCGGATTTACATCTTTTGGTCCATACCTACTAGCTGTATTTGCCTTTCTCCTCATGAATGAAGTTTCTCGTCTGTTAAAGATGGAGCGTAAATTTCCATTACTGATATTCACGTTCCTAGTTCTGTTCGCCGGTGCAATGTTTGACTGGGGCGATAATAACAATATCGTGACGTCAACGGTAATGCTAAGTACTTTGCTCGTTCTTACTCTTCTCAGAGCTAAGCAGCCTGCCCTTGAAATGAGAAAGAGCTTTTTTGGACTGATATACGTCTATGTACCTATGATTTATGTCATCCAGACCTCTGTTGAATCCCCCAAACTCATTCTTTTCATTTTTATTATGATCTGGTCTTCAGATACTTTCGCTTATTTAGTAGGCCGAGGTTTTGGAAAACATCCTTTCGCACCTAAGCTCTCTCCTAAAAAAACTACGGAAGGTTTTGTAGGAGGAATACTAGGAACGCTAGTTGTGGGTACCGTTACTAATCATTTCTGGGGCTTAACATCTATGCCTATAGCGCTCTTTCTTGCTGTGACAGTGAGTTTAATCGCGCCTTTTGGTGATCTGGTAGCATCTGCACTTAAAAGAGAGGCTGATGTTAAAGATTCGGGTGTATTTTTACCTGGACATGGAGGCGCGTTAGATAGACTGGACAGTTTTATAACTGCGGCACCAATTTCAATACTTATATACCAACATTTGATATGACCATTCATAAAGAAGGAAAGGGAACGTTAGGCTTATCATTCATTGTTTTAGTGGCGGTGAATGCTCTTGTACAATGGCTAACTACATTACAATGGCTTGAAGCAGCCGTTCTAATAACAAGCATAGTTCTTTATGCTATCGTACTTCAGTTTTTCCGCAATCCTACGCGTACCATACTGGTTAATCCAGAAGCGTTCCTATGTCCTGCAGATGGTAAAATAGTGACTATAGAAGAGGTTTACGAAGAGGAATTTTTAAAAGAGAAATGTATTCAACTGTCAATTTTCATGTCGCCATTTAACGTACATGTAAATAGATTTCCCTTAGGTGGAAAAATACTACACGCTGTTCATCACCACGGAAAATTTCTTGTTGCTTGGCATCCGAAGAGTTCTTCTCTTAACGAGAGAACTACTGTAGCGATCGAGAATACTGTTTGGGGAAAGGTCGTGTTTCGTCAAATTGCTGGTGCTGTCGCTCGAAGAATAGTGATGTACACGAAACAGGGAGACTTAGTGAAGCAAGGCTCAGAATTTGGATTCATCAAGTTTGGCTCTAGGGTTGACGTCTTTTTACCTTTGGATTGTAAGATACAAGTCAAGGAAGGGGATATCGTTAAAGGCGCTACTACTGTACTTGCGAATAGATCTTAATAAAACTGCCAATAGGCCCTAACGTAGACGCTCAGAAGCCTCTTTGATCCATTCTAAGACGATGTCGAACTGCGCTGTTCTGGATATTGCGCTGTTGTCTAATATCTTAGCATCATTAGCCGCGACGAGCGGAGAGTCTGAACGCTCCATATCTGCTTTATCTCTAGATTTTAAATTCTGAAGAACTTCCAACACAGAATGTTCTTGACCGCTGCTGTCTAATTCCGATTTACGTCTTTGCGCACGAATCATATCTGAGGCAGTCATAAATATTTTTAACTCAGCATCTGGAAAAACCACTGTTCCAATGTCCCTGCCATCCATAACAACGCCTCCTTTTTCACCCATGGCCTGTTGCAGAGCCACTAGCCTCCTCCGCACAGGCACAAGCTTCGCTACATGCGAAACGACATTACTAACTTCCATGGTGCGAATTTGCTCTTCAATACATTCTCCATTGAGATAGGTATTATTTTTACCTCTTTCATCTATTTCGAAAGTGATATTTAAACCTTGGATAGCTCTAATTATGGCATCATCCTGGCAGCCGTGCTCTTTGCTTACCCATCCTTCTCGAAGGGCATAGAGGGCAACCGCACGGTACATCGCACCTGAATCCACATAGACATACGACAACTCCATTGCTAATTGCTTGGCAAGGGTACTCTTACCTGTGGAACTGTGTCCGTCTATGGCAATAGTCAAGGGTTTGTGCATGGTTGTTGTAGTACTTAGATATTGAAACTTAAAGATAGGGTATTCATTCGTCCGGCTAGGCTCCGAAGCTCATTTGCATAATGGAGCTGAAAGGAATTAAAATACAAACCTGCTCCCAACGAGAACCCACCAGAAGTTCTTCGGGTTGGTAAAGACATTTCGAATTGACGACGGAAATTATACCCCACCATCAAGTGTAATCTTTGCGTAGGTAAAAACTCTATCGAGCCAGAAAGGTGACGCAATCCCAGATTGAGCATCGAAAAAGTCTCTTGGGTTTGCTCACCAGTTACAGGATCTACATTTACTAAGTTGGGATCTTGATAACCTAAGTTCCAACGAGACAATTGATCAATCACAAACGTCCAACGAAACGGCGCATACTCTAGTTTATCACCAAAAGCAAATAACAAATTCGTGGGTAGAGATTCTCGTTGATTTCCAAAAGTAGTAAGCTGCATACCCACATTCTTAACTATCAAAGCTACATCAGGCCCCGCAGCAACGCTATACATGGCTACCCAGTCTGAGGCTACGGCCCAACTCTGGTAACTTTCGTAAGTACCATTAATTAACTTACCAGAAACCGCAAACGAAATATTTTTGAACGACCCTAGTTGACTTCCTACATTAATGGCTAAATCGCCGGCGCTGAACTCTCCTAAAACAGTTCCCCAAGAATCAGTAGCTGTAAATTCTCCGTATTGCACACTTTGAACGGATGCAATCAGAGGTTTCCCCATAATCTTGAAACCATAGCTGCCTTGTAATAGCTGTACGCCATCTCCTAAGCTACCAATACTGATTTCTAATTGATGTATGGAGCTGTCCGAGAGCAGTAAAGGGTTCTGCACTGCATATGCACCTGTTGGACCAGGATGAATATAACTCGTGTTCCCCAATGCAGATGATCCGGCAAATATGCTTCGATCTAGAAAAGTAAATACACCACCAGCGCCACTTTGAGCAATAGCGCTAAAGGAACATAACAATGATATGGTTAGTATTCTAATCAACCCTTCTTTAAAGCCGGTTCTAAAACTTTAGCACCTTTTACTTTTTTATCTAATATAGCCAATTCCAATACCTCTTGCATTTCAGAAACATAATGAAAAGTCATACCCTTAATGTAGTGGTCTTCTATCTCTTCAATATCCCTTCTGTTCTTGTCACAAAGGATGATCGTATTAATTTTTGCACGCTTAGCTGCCAATATTTTTTCCTTAATACCTCCAACCGGAAGTACTTTTCCTCGGAGTGTAATCTCTCCAGTCATTGCTAGTTTTGGAGCTACTAGTTGCTGTTTAAACAAGGAGGTAAGCGCGGTAAGTAAGGTGACTCCTGCACTGGGGCCATCTTTAGGAATTGCCCCTTGTGGAACGTGAATATTGATATCATAGGCACTAAAAAGGCCCGCATCGATACCTACTTGATCTGAATTTGCCTTGAGATAAGCCATCGCTATAGTGGCGCTTTCTTTCATGACTTCACCTAAGTTTCCAGTAATAATAACCTTTCCAGTTCCCTTGTGCAGGGAACTCTCAATGAAGAGGATGTCCCCACCAACAGGAGTCCAGGCTAAACCTGTAACCACCCCGGCATGGTCATTTCCCTCGTATACATCGCGTTCTCGGGAAGGGCCTAAAATAGTCTCTAAATCACTCTTTCCGATTTTAGCTTTTGCGACATCACCCATGGCGATGTCCTTGGCTGTACTGCGAATAAGCTTGGCTACTTTTTTATCTAAATTTCTTACTCCGCTTTCACGAGTATATCCTTCTACAACAGACTTTAGCTCGGGTTTACCAATTGAAAATTGATCCTTAGTGATCCCATGATTACCCAATTGTTTTGGCACCAAATGGCGCTTCGCAATCTCCACTTTCTCATCGGTAGTATAACCGGTCACATCGATGATTTCCATTCTATCTAGCAAGGCAGGCTGTATGGCACCTAGATTATTTGCTGTTGCAATAAAAAAGACCTTACTTAAATCATAACCCATTTCAAGGTAGTTGTCATAAAAGCTGTCGTTCTGCTCTGGGTCTAAAACCTCTAGCATACTAGACGAAGGATCTCCTCCGTTACCGTAACTCAATTTATCTATTTCATCAAGAATAAATACTGGATCATTTGAGCCAGCCTTCTTCATGTTTTGGAGAATACGACCTGGCATAGCTCCAATATATGTCTTACGATGTCCTCTGATTTCTGCTTCATCGCGGAGACCGCCTAAAGACATTCGGACATAGGGTCGGTCCAATGCTTCAGCAATACTTTTCCCTAGTGATGTCTTTCCTACACCTGGAGGGCCAGCTAAACATAAGATTGGGCTCTTCATGTCTCCTTTGAGCTTGAGCACAGCGAGGTGCTCTAGAATACGTTCTTTTACTTTCTCCAATCCGTAATGATCCTTATGAAGAATGTTCTCTGCTTTTTTCAAGTTTATATCTACCCTGCCCTTAGACTCAAAAGGAAGTTCTAAAAGGAATTCTAGATAATTTCTTTGAATAGCAAATTCAGGCATCTGCGGATTCAGGCGTTGAAGCTTTTTTAACTCCTTTTCAAAATGATCGGATGCTTTTTTACTCCACTTTTTAGCCGTTGATTTCTGACGCATTTCCTGAATCTCAGTCTCACTACTATTTCCTCCCAATTCTTCTTGGATGGTTTTCATTTGCTGGTGCAAGAAATATTCGCGTTGTTGTTGGTCAAACTCGTGCTTTACTTTATCGTGAATCTCATTTTTCACCTCAAGCATTCTTAATTCGCGATTGAGTCCTTCCAATACTTTCGTTGCCCGCTCTTTCAGACTATCTAATTCCAAAACTTCCTGCTTCTTATTCAAGGTCATACTGCTATTAGACGCAATGAAATTTAGCAAAAATGTGTTCGATTTTATATTATCCAAAGCGGCTTGGGCTTCGGAAGGAATATTTGGGCTTTCTTGTATTAATCGACCAGCGACTTCTTTGATACTGTCCATAAGCACATTGAATTCAATGTCCTCTTCTCCCGGTACAAATTCAGGTAAAAACTCAACTTTGGCCATATTAAAAGGCTCGTTTTGTGTCCATTCCAGTATTCGGAAGCGTTTTTTTCCTTGAATAATGATGGTTGTATTTCCATCAGGCATTTTAAAACTCTTTACAATCTGTGCAAGGGTTCCCGTTGGGAAAACATCTCCAGCACCTGGTTCTTCTGTTTCTCCATCTTTCTGCGCGATCATACCCACAAACTTGGGCTCATCTGTAATGCTGCGGATAAGACGTAGGCTTTTATCTCTACCAGCAGTTATTGGAGCTACGACTCCAGGGAAAATGACGGTGTTTCTCAGAGGGAGTATTGGCAGAAGCTCCGGTAGCTGTTCATTATTAATTTCTACCTCATCATCAGAAATCATCAAAGGGATGAATTCTGTATTCTCATTTATAATATCGTTAAGTGACAAACTGTCCATAATACGTGTTGTTGACATGGTGATAGGCTCATTTTACGACACGGTGTCATAAATAGCTAAAAAAAGGCCTCTCCGTAAGAGGGCCTTTAGTAAAGTTCAAAGGTTGTGCCGAACTTTTTACTGGTCGAAGAAGCCAAGACTCATTCCAAACTTGAACGTAACAGATCCGTCCAAAGTATTTAGAACCTCTGTACTACTTGATACAAAATCTTCGGCATAATTGAATCCTTCAATATTTGAAACGCCAAAACCATTGTAATATATACCCAGGTTGTAAAACGTTTTCAATGACCTACGAATTCTCCATCCAAAGCCAAGCGCATAGGTAAAGGTTTGTCCTGTACCAGGATATAACTCTATCTCATCTGGATATTGAGCATTTGTATTTAGATGAGGTTGGTAAGTGAGTGCACCTACTCCGATATGAATAAAGGGAGTATGTGTATTGCGTAAATTATACTTCCCAAATGGAATAAAATGAATATTAGTAAACACATTTAGGTTCAATAAATCTGTATCTACTTGATAGTCTCGATCCACGTTGCCATGTAAGTTGTCATGACTGTATATGCTTCCATAATTCACATCAGCGCCCACACTAAGTATGCTGCTGAAATTGTACTTCAATTGTGTACCCATTCCGAACCTTGCTTCCTGAGTTAAAGCACCTAAACTATTGTTATTGACATCACCGAGATAATTCTGCGTCATACCATAGGCACCAAGCTCTAAAAACGATGTTGAGCGCTGGGCATTAGCTGAATAGCTGAGGAAAAGTATCGCCATTCCTAGCAGGAAATTGTTTCTGATGTTCTTATTTTTCATTCTCTTAAAAATATCATTTTATCCTCTTCTTGACTGAAAAGGCTATAACCGTCTTCTTTAAACGAAGCTAAGCCAAAAATAGTTTGGATGTCTTTTTGAAATATCCATCTTGCCATTGCGCCCCTTGCTTGTTTTGAAAATACAGATATCGATTTAGCGACACCGTTACTCATTTGCTTAAAGTCCACATGAATTACGGGCTTAGTTACTTTTTTCCAATCAACAGCTTTGCTGTATTCCCCACTACAACAATTCACAATAAAAGGTGTAGGATGCTCATTGACCCAAGAGGTTATAATTGGCTTCCACAGCGCATATAGATTAGCATGCTCCCCCACTGAAAGTTTACTTTGCATTTCTAATCTGTAGGGAAGTATTGCCATATCCGCAGTCACCGCCCCATACAAGCCACTAAGGACCGCTAAGGACTGCTGCGCACGAAACAGCGCATTCTCGCTAAGGCTATTTATATCAAGCCGTTTAAAAGCCTCGCCTTGATATGCATTTAGTCCGCTAATACCATTTTCAGGAAGTACGAACTCCTCGGGCTTGGGCTCCCACGAAAGCTTAACCCTGTGAAGCATTGCATCACTTACCTTTAATAAAGCTTGAATATTTTCGCTCGAAAGTTTCTGGACCGCCTCTATAACCGCTTTTGTAGACTGATTAAAATGAGCCGACACAGGGTTTATTTGACCTGTGTACTGACCAACACTAGCCATTGCTTTTGATGGAGACAATAATACTAATGGGTTTTTCATGCAGCCAAAAATACTAATAGTCTTAACTTTATCGCTAAAGGCATAGCTTTTGTTCTGTCAATTCAAATGAACTTTATGAACATACGATTTCTCTTCCTTCTCGGTAGCCTCATACTCACCTCATGCCATGGTGCGAAATACCATTATAAGCAGGGAAACAAATTTGCCCAAGCTCATATGTTGAAGCCTGCTGTAACCGAATACAAAAAGGCATTAGACAAAAAACCTAAAAAAGTCAAATTTCTGATTGCTATGGAGCATCAGGGTAGCGCTTTGCTAGAAGAATTATATACCAACTATCGCTTTGCCGATGGTAATGACTCTTTATCTGTTTACCGGTTTCTAGAGGCGGACAAATGGACCACCTACCTGAAGAAGTATATTTCCGTTGATCGCTATGAGGGGTTTTATGAGCTTGACTATCAGCAACAGCTATCAAACTATACAAACACCGTTTATAACCGGTCGAAACTCTTGGTCAGGAGTCGTTCTTTTGATAAAGCCCAACTAAGGCTTAGTGAACTAGAGATATTAAGACCTGGCTTTCGGGATGTTACTGAACTTCTCACTTTTAGTGAGGTTGAGCCTATTTACACGAAAGCCTTAACGCTTTTTGAACAAGGATCATATAGAGCAGCATTCGCTGTTCTAAAACCTATAGTGCTCAAGTATCCAAAACAAGAGGAGTTACAAACCTTAAAAGACGAAGCCCTTTCCAGAGGGATTTATAGATTAGGTATCATCTCCGATCCACAAATTACGGGTAAAGCAGCAGCTGTTTCAGCCGCGTTGCAGTCACGCTTAATCAGTGCGCTGTACGCTAACAAGGATCCGTTCATTGAGCTATTAGACCGTACAAATTTTGATTTGTTACAAGATGAGCAACAAGCAATCATTAACGGCGGGACTTCTGAGGAAGCAGTAACTCAGGAGTTGCTATCTGCGCACGCTTACTTAAAAGTAGTCGTAACCAGTGTAGATGAGGAGGAAGGATCGCTTATCTCTCAGAGTAAGACGGGGTATGAGCGTTACTTCGTAGACAAAAAAGACGACGAGGGGAAAACTATAAAGGAGGCTAAATACACTAAGGTTCGCTACCAAGAATTCACGAAGGAAAACAAGGTACATTATACAGCCCAGCTGACGTTAACAGATAGAGCGACTTCAAAAATCATTGCTGTGGAAAGTTACGAGTATGCTAACTCTGATAAAGCTCATTACATTGAATACAGTGGGGATAATTTGTTCCCCGGCTATTGGAAATATCAGAACAAAGCCCACCACAGCGACCGGCCAGAAATAAACGAGTCAAAGCGTCGTCAGTTAGCGAGACTTAAAAAAGCGAGCAGGTCCGTGAAGAGTCCTGTTACTATGAGAAAAGATGCCGTCGTATCGTTTGCCTCAAGAAGTGCTTCCGCGGTGAAGCGTTTAAAGCTTGAACCATGAGAAACGGATTGATCATTTTTACAAGCTTTCTTTTAATGGCTTGCGGCGGTAAAAAAACAGTAATACCTGAATGGGTTACAGGCAAGCCTATTGATCCATCGGGTAAGTTTGTCTATGGGCTCGGCATGAGCTATGTCAATCCCAATTCTTCATACCAACAGGCCGCGCGCTCTAATGCATTGGCTGATCTTGCCCAGGAGGTAGAGAGTCAGATTTTTGATGAAACTCGACTTTTACAAAAAGAGGATGCGAAGGGTATGCAAAGTGCTTTTAGCTCAGAAACTTTGACTACTTCCAAGGTGAAATTAGAAGATTATCAAGTAGTTGCTTCTTATGCCGATGCGTATCGATATTATGTTTTATATAAATTACACTTGCCCGATTATCTTGAAAACAAAGCCAACAATGACCACCTTGCCATCTCTTGGATAGATGAGAAGATTGCAATAGCCTCTGATGATTCAAACTTAGCCCATGAACGAATAATCGCTATAGGTGATGCTGTGCACAAAGCAATGGATCGAAATTTCTTGATAGACCCCACATTTGCCGTTGATATTAAAACGAAATTAATCAGAGCATTACGCGCCGTTGAAGGCGACTTACAAGGAAACTATTTGACTCCTGAATCTATATTCTATTTGGGTATGCCTCAGCAATTCTCGACTATTTTTAAAGTTT
>CAJJCK010000007.1 GCA_905182675.1 uncultured Cryomorphaceae bacterium
ATAGCGTACATGACATTATTTGTGCTCATGCTCCTGGTACAGCAGGGTATGCTGCAGCTAATCGTCTTGCACTTGAACAGGGAATGAGGTTTAGGTTCCTACCTGACTTAGGGCCTCAATATGCTGGTCAAATGTTTTTAGAGTCACTCGAAGGAATTCCAATGTTCTCGCAGCGCCAAGAGCCTCTGGCAAATTGGGCTAATGCATGGTTGAAGAGGGTCTTTGATTTAGCGCTGTCACTGCTTGTGATAATCTCCGTGCTTAGTTGGCTTTTTCCATTGCTAGGTATATTGCTCTTATTTTCTGGAGCCGGTAACCCCTGGTTTATTCAGGAACGTGAAGGGTTGCAGGGCAGGCCATTTAAGGTGTTAAAATTCAAGACCATGAACCATGAAGGTCAAAGTAATGCGCTACAGTCTTGGATGCGAAAAACCGGTATTGATGAAATTCCTCAGTTGCTTAATGTCCTTCTGGGTCAGATGTCGTTGGTAGGTCCACGTCCTCACACAAGTGGTGATGGCATAGCCTATTCTAAAATGGTGCAAAGCTATAGGGTACGGTATTGGACAAAGCCAGGATTAACGGGGCTTGCCCAGATCAGAGGATTAAGAGGAGGAGGAGATTCTGCCCGCAAAGAACTTTTAGAATTACGCATTCGCGCCGATGTATATTATATCGAAAATTGGTCTTTGTTATTAGACCTTAGAATTTTAATTGAAACAGTGCTTAGAACACTTTTAGCACCATCTTCCCTACACGCTAAATAAAATAGTCATCATGAAATACCCTTTGTTACTTGAGAGATTCAAGCAGTATGTTCAGATAGATACGCAAAGCGATCCACATTCATCCTCTGTCCCATCCACGAAAAAGCAGAAGAATCTTGGAGAGCTGTTGGTGTCTCAGCTTGTGGAAATGGGTGTGGTTGATGCACATATGGATTCTAAAGGATATATATATGCTACAGTTCCCGCGACACCAGGCTATGAGTCTGCCCCAGCAGTTTGTTTCTGTTCACATATGGATACGTCTCCAGAATACTCAGGGGCAGGTGTAGAACCTATGCTTCATGAGCAATACGATGGAGGTGACCTAATCCTGCCAGAAGGAGATGTGGTTATCAGTCCAAAGGATTTTGGCCCACTCAAGGAAATGACAGGACATACGATCATTACCTCAAATGGATCTACGTTGCTGGGTGCAGATAACAAGGCAGGTGTAGCAGAAATAATGACTGCAGCGCACCTGCTTATGAGCTCAGAAACGCCTCATGCCGCGATGAAAATATTGTTCACTCCGGACGAAGAAATAGGCCGAGGTGCAGACCATGTTGATTTAAAAAAATTAGGCGCTGATTTTGGATATACAATGGATGGTGCCACGAAGGGGTCTATCGAGGATGAAACATTTTCTGCTGATGGGGCTGTAGTTACTTTTACTGGATCAAATACCCATCCTGGTTATGGACATAAAAAAATGGCCAATGCGCTAAAGGCAGCTGGTGTATTTCTATCCTCACTACCTAGACAAGAATGGGCGCCAGAGTCTACTAAGGGTGACGAAGGGTTTGTCCATCCATATGAAATATCAGGTGGCGTTGAAGAAGTGCGCATCACTATGATCCTAAGATCTTTTGAAACTGAAGAATTGTCTGACTATGCTGCTCTTTTGGGATCGTTAGCTAAACAAGCAACAAAGGCAGTTAAAAGAACTTCATATTCGATTTCCATAAACGAGCAATATCGAAATATGAAACAGATTTTAGATCAGCAGCCGGAGGTAGTTGAATATGCTGAAAAGGCGATTGAGGCCGTTGGATTACCTGTACGTAAATCAAGAATCAGAGGTGGCACGGATGGATCTAAACTAAGTTTTATGGGCCTGCCTTGCCCAAATATTTTTGCGGGAGAGCATGCTTTTCATAGCCCTTATGAGTTTGTCTCTCTGCAAGACATGGAAAGTGCTACAGAGGTCATCGTGAAGTTGCTCGAGATAGTAGCAATAGAGCATTCGAAATAACGACGACCTACACCTGGGAGTAAATAGAATCCTAGCTAATTTCCGTGGCTTTGTGCGTTTGCGAAACTAATTAATGATTTTACCGAGCTGCGTAAGCTTGGTTCAGCGCGTCTGCTAGTCTCACCCCAGCTTGTGCTAAACGTAAATGCAGTAATTCGGTTTGGTCATAAATATACCGGTATCCCATTCTTTCGGGGTCACCTGTTTCGTAACACGCCTCGCGGTAAACCACGCTTTCTCTCACCCAATCGTTTACGCTAGTGTTCTTCCAGCTGAATATATTTTCACTAGTCTTAGTCGACATGATCCAATCTGAATATTCGGTATAGCTCATTTTCCAGTAATCAATCATTCCACTATCCCAAACTCGATGAAGGTTTGATTTTTCCCAAAAGAAAGTGACCTTAACATCATTTGCTCCTTTGTCTTTACCATTCCCGCAATGCAAAGGTTGATGAACATCTCCAATAAGATGTGCCAATGCTTTCAATGCAAAGGCTTCATCCACACTATATTTTTGGTTTTCTATTTCTTTTAAAAGTTTCTCTATAGCCATCCAAACATCTCCTTGCTCTGGATGCTGGTGGCTGTCCATGTCATCCACTGTAGGTATGGTACAATAATGCCATGCATTGAGCGTGTCATAGTCTCGGTCACTTTTGATAAAATCCATCCAATTAGCAACCATAGCAAGGTCATCTCCGCCAAGCACGTCGACAATGTGCGTACGCACTTTCTTATCTAAATGCTCCATGGCAATATGTCCAACAATTCGGTGACCGGTAAGTCCCCATCCGAAGGCAGATGTGCCTGTACAAAGTACTAAAACTAAGGTGATGATTCTCTTCATGGCTATAGTGCTGATGATGGTTTTAAATATCCTATTATCCTGTCGTACCTCAGTCCCATTCCTTGATTGTACATGATAAGGGTATAGTCGTTTCGGGTTTGCCAATGCGTGCCTTCTGTTAGTTCAGTGCCCACACTTCCGCCTGCGGTAGGATGCGCAAATATATAATTATAATAACCTTGTTTAAGAAGCACACTCTTGGAATAGGCACCTCTGGTTTCGTTATACACCAATTCAAACTCATCAGTCAGCCTCCAGTCGCTTAATTGCCCAAAAACAAAAACGGGAACATCCAGTTTTGCACTTTTAAAGTAAAATTCAACCCAGCAATAGTCACCAGCTAAGTCCGGGTTACCAACATCCGCACGTTGATAAAACCTTCTTCCATTGATGTCATTTTGAAAGCTGTAGACGGAGATAGACTGGTTCTTCACCTCGTTTAGATAAACTTCCCAACACGTGTCTAATCTTGAAGTTTTGACGCCCATTCCCACCTGGTTGAGTCTTTTGGTGTCAAATACATGAAACTCAACTCCGCCGGGGAAGGCTTCTCCACCCATGAAATTGTATTCAAGAAGACCGTCATTTATAAAGGCAGGCTTCAGTTCCGTTTTAGCATTGTCCCATCGCCTATTCTGAAGAATACTCAGATCTAAATCGTTGAAGTAATCTTGAACTGGATAGCCAGAAAGAGAAACTCTTGAGCTAACCTGTTGCTCAGAACTGAAATTATTCAGGTCTACTGCTCTGGATATCTGGAGCGCAGGTATGACTAAGTTTTCATAAATAATGAATCTGCGACGAAGCACAATGTCGTTGGGATTATCATCTTGATATACTTCAATGACATAATTACCACTTATACGCGGTGTCATGTCTGCATTTGGTATCTTTAGTCTATAATGTGTGTAAGGAACAAATGTCCCGATGCTAATAGCAAAGTCATTCATATAATTCCCCTCAAACCCAGTAAGGTATTGGTTGAGTAATAAGTCACTTTTCTCCCAATTTTTAGTACAATGAAAGATTCGATAACCGTAATTATTCCATTCATATGCCAAGTCGTCAAAGCTCAACTCAAGTCCCTTTATAGAGCCTAGTTCGTATGCGGCAAAGTCAAGAGGCTCTCCAACAGGTGCTATTTGTACTGATTTTATGTAGGAAAACACGGTAGTATCCGTCAAATTTTGCCCGAACAAAACGGAGCCAATAAGTGTTAACAGTGGGATAAGAGACTTTTTAACAAGCATGTTTAAGAAATAATGAGGTCTAAGGTACAATTCGTCTTTAATTAACGTGGAAAAAAGAATCTCATATCTTAATTTCGCAATCCAAAATCATACTGAAACGTACGATGTCTCAAACATTTAAGATTCGCAAGGGTCACAACATTAAGTTGATCGGTGATGCTCCTCAAAAACACTTGGGGTCAGTAGCAAGTTCGATTTATGCAGTGAGTCCTTCAGACTTTCCGGGAATTACGCCAAAATTGGTCGTGAAAGCCGGAACCCAAGTAAACGCAGGTGATGTTTTGTTTTACGACAAAGACCGCCCCGAAGTATTAATTTGTTCTCCGGTATCAGGTGAGGTTACAGAAATCAAGCGCGGAGCGAAGCGTAAGATTCTTCAGGTAATTGTGCTTGCTGACAGTGACACGAAATATGCTGACCATGGTTCTTTTGACCTGAAATCAACGGATCGTGAAGCCACAGCATCTCATTTCGCAAATACTGGAGTAGGTGCACTAATTACCAGCCGACCTTATGGTGTCGCCGCGAGTATGCACGAACTACCGCGCGATATTTTCGTCAATGGTGTTCAAAGCGGCCCGCTTGCTGGAGATCTAGCCTATCAATTAGCAGGAAAAGAAATTGAAGTTGCAGCGGCAATCGAAGCACTTTCTTTGATGACTGCTGGTAAAGTTTATGTCAGCCAGGATGGTGACGCCCCAATGATGGAGTTATTAAGTCACGAAAAGGCGACTTCAATCCTATTTACGGGTAAACACCCAAAAGGTTTAGTAGGTACACAAATCGCCCAAGCTGCGCCCATGAATAAAGGGGAAATCGTTTGGACCGTGAATGCAGTAGACTTACCTATAATCGGTCATGCTTTTCTTACAGGAAAGTATGCGCCGTCTTATCAGGTAGTTTTAGCAGGCTCTAAGGCTAAAAATACTGGATATGCATCAATGACCCAAGGGGTCAGTTTGTCAAGCTTCGTTTCGGCGAACATCGACAATGATAATACACGCATAATCGCAGGTGACGTATTAACGGGAACCGCCATAGAAGAAAATGGATTTTTGGGTTTTGGTAAAAGTCAAATCACAGCGATACCAGAAGGTAATTCTACAGAGTTTTTCGGATGGGTATTACCTGGTTTCGGTAAGTTTTCTACGAACCGTGCCTTTTGGTCTTGGTTATTTCCGAACAGAAAGTATGATTTAGATACAAATATTCACGGGGAAGAGCGTGCTTTTGTAGTTACCGGGGAGTATGATAAATTCATTCCGATGGATATTTTTCCGCAGCAACTGCTACGTTGTATTTTAATTGGTGATGTTGAGAAAATGGAGCAACTAGGGATCTATGAGGTACTGCCTGAAGATTTCGCTCTGGCTGAGGTTGCTTGTACCTCAAAGTTGCCTTTACAGCAAATTGTCCGGGACGGTTTGATGGACCTCCGAAAAGAAATGATGTAAGACGTTTTTATTATGAAATTTGTACAAAACATATTCGATAAGACCAGACCCTTCGTTGAGAAAGAAGGGAAAAGAAACATATTGTATCCATTGCATAATGCAATTGAGACGATGGCTTTCGTTCCTGACCACACAACACACTCTGGTGCCCACGTACGTGATGCAATTGATTTAAAGCGCACGATGATCACCGTCATCTTCGCCATGGTTCCTGCCTTACTTTTTGGGATGTGGAACATTGGGCGCCTTCACTTTGGTGCATTTGGGGAAGAAAGTACACTATTAGATAACTTCCTTTTTGGTGCTTTAAAAATGTTGCCGTTAATCACAGTAACCTACGCAGCTGGATTGGGAGTTGAAATATTCTTCGCTTGGAAACGTAACCATGCTGTAAATGAGGGTTTCCTTGTAAGTGGTTTACTTATTCCAATGATCATGCCTGTGGATATCCCACTTTGGATGGTAGCGGTGAGTACGATTTTTGCCGTTCTGATTGGCAAAGAAGTTTTTGGAGGCACTGGAATGAATCTACTGAACCCAGCATTAACCGCTCGCGCCTTTGCATTCTTTGCTTACCCAACATGGATGTCAGGTGATCAAATATGGATCAATACTAAAGGTGAAGAAGGTGCTCAACTCGTAGATGGCTACTCAGGTGCCACTGCTATGGGGGATTTAGCAACTACTGTTGGTCAAGGCCTTAATAATCCTGCGACAGAAACTGTAATGGCCCAGTTTGGTTCAGGGGGGACTTATTCAATGATGAATACCTTCCTTGGCTTGATTCCTGGCTCGATCGGAGAAACCTCCGCGTTGTTGATTCTTCTTGGAGGATTATTCTTGATCTTTAAAGGGGTAGGTTCCTGGAAAATAATGCTAAGCTTCCTCATCGGTGGATTAGTGATGGCAACCATATTCAATGCATTCGCGGTGAATGAATTTATGGGACTTAATCCTATCCATCAATTATTGATCGGAGGCTTCATGTTTGGAATGGTCTTCATGGCCACTGATCCTGTAAGCGGATCTCAGACTGAAACCGGA
>CAJJCK010000008.1 GCA_905182675.1 uncultured Cryomorphaceae bacterium
AATCAACTACATTTCTAAAGAAAGCTTCTTACAAATGAAAGGCGAATTTTATGACGAAGATGGATACCTGATCAATACAATGCAGGGATTTGATATCAAGGAATTGAATGGCCGAACACTTCCGACACGTATTCGTATGACTCCTGCTGAAGAGCCGGGGCATTACACGGAGATGGTTTATAAGGAATTGAATTTTGACGCCACATTGACGGATTCATTTTTTTCTATTCAAAACATGAAACGCCTGAGATAATGCTGAAACTAGCTTGGCGAAATATTTGGCGAAATAAAGGGCGCAGTGCTATTACTATTGCGGCAGTGATGTTTTGTGTCATTTTTGCCGTGGTATTGCGGAGTTTCCAAATCGGTGTTTGGGAGAACATGACCCATGAGATTGTAGCTAATAATTTTGGTTATTTACAGCTGCATCAAAAAGGATTTTGGGCTGATCAAACCTTAGATAACAGCTTAGAATTAGCATCGGTAAACGAGCAGATATTTCTGGATCATCCGGATGTGAAGGGACTCATTCCTCGCATTGAGAGCTTCTCATTAGTGAGTACTGGGGAAGGGACAAAGGGGACGCTGGTGATGGGGATTGACCCACAAAGGGAACTTCCTGGGTTACAGTTAGATCAATTTCTAGTGCAGGGCAGCACTTTTGCTCCTGACGATAAAAGTGTCGTTGTAGCTGAGGGCTTGGCTAAATTCTTTAATTTATCCATAGGTGACACACTTCTCTTCATAGGTCAAGGGTACCATGGGGCATCTGCTTATGGGCGTTATCCTGTCGTTGGAATAGCCAGAATGAGAAACCCTGAGTTGAACAAACAATTGGTCTTGATGCCTTTCAAGGAAGCCCAATTCATGTACAATTGTGTAGGTCGTGCAACCACCCTTGTTGTTGACCTAGAAGAGGGTGCAAGCTACAAGCAGGTTAATCAAGAACTTTTAGCAGCCATAGGTTTATCCGCTCTAGAATTGTTGTCATGGGAACAACTGTTTCCAGAGATCATCCAGACCATAGAAGCGGATATGGCCGGTGGACAAATTTTTATCTCTATTCTTTACGTTATCATTTCGTTTGTATTGCTTGGAACCGTGATCATGATGGTTGCTGAGCGACAAAGAGAATTTGGAATTTTAGTGTCTATAGGCATGCGTAAAAGCAAGCTCGCCATGGTCACTGTTATGGAAAACCTCATCTTAACGATGGGAGGTGCATTGCTTGGAATGGCTATTGTCAAACCGGTCCAATTCTACTTTAAGTACAACCCCATAGACCTTAGCGGTCAAATGCGTGAGGCCGTTGAGCGGTTTAATTTTGAACCAAAGCTACACACCACGACATCGTTTATGATCAATATAAATCATGGGTCAATCATCTTTCTCATTGGCAGTTTGGTATCGCTGTATGCGGTTTGGAAAATCATGACCTTGAACCCAGTAAAGAGTATGCGCTCATGATATTTAAAATTGCTTGGCGCAATATTTGGCGTTCAAAGATCAGGTCATTAGTTGTGTTAACTTCCATTGCGCTTGGAATTTGGGCGGGATTGCTCATTATTGGATTTTCTTTTGGAATGAACAATGAGCGAACTTCCTCTGCCATAGGCTCTACACTAGGCCATAGTCAAGTTCACAGTTTATCATTCCTGGAGGAGCCAACGTCTGCTGCTGTAATAGGTTCTGCAGCTGAGGTACAGGCTATAGAAGAGTTACTTCAAGAGGCTGTTTTTGTCAAAGGCGTCTCTACGCGTGCTATCATGATGGGCATGGTCAGTGCGCCAAAGAGTGCTCGTGGCGCCCGCATGATTGCAGTAGACCCAGACAGTGAGCGGGCGAATAGCACCCTCCCAGAAACGATAGTCGAAGGAGATTTTTTTGAGTCAAAAACACGAAATAGTGTCATCATAGGCCAAAAATTAGCTGATAAACTGGGTTTAGGACTCCGTAAAAAAGTGGTTTTGACTTTTCAAGATGCTGAAGGGAATATTTCACGCGCTTCCTTTCGTATCACCGGAATTTATAAAACATTGAACGCGACTTGGGATGAGTTGAATCTATACATTAAGCGTTCGGATCTTGCCCATATCATCGGTCAAGACCTTGTCCATGAGATTATGGTACGCTATGACGAAACAGAGGGTACGGAGGAGAAAACGGCGAAACTCTCCGCAGCGCTGCCTGAAGGCGCTGCCATATTGAGCTGGAAACGCAATAGCCCGGAATTAGGATACGCGGATGACATGATGGGTATTATGCTCGTACTGGTTTTAGGTATTATTATGATGGCGTTGCTTTTTGGAATCATAAACAATATGCTCATGGCGATCTTAGAACGACGCAGAGAATTGGGAATGTTGATGGCCGTCGGGATGAATAAACGAAAATTATTTATCATGATTCTGGTTGAAACTTTAATGCTTGGCTTCGTTGCCGGTCCGGTGGGAATACTACTTGGTGACCTTAGCACGCGAGTGATGATGGGTATTGGAATTGATCTAACGAGCAAGAAAGAAGGTCTAGCGAACCTTGGAGTACAGAGTATTATATACCCCGAGATTGTACCCGAGTACTATCTTATTGTTGCTGTTATGGTCATAATGACAGCGTTGTTAGCGGCATTGTATCCTGCCTATAAGGCATTAAAATTGAATCCTGTACAAGCCATACGTGGTGAATGATATGAGTAAAACTGTTATTGAAGTAAAAGACCTATTCAAAGTGTATGAAGGTCCTGTTCCGGTTAAGGCGGTGAATGGAATTAGCCTGACGATAAAGGAAGGAGAATTTACTGCACTGAAAGGGCCATCTGGATGTGGAAAAACGACGCTGCTGAACATGCTGGGTGGGTTAGATTATCCTACCTCAGGATCAATTCTTGTGGGAGGCAATGACATCACTTCACTTGGGGAAAATGAATTGATTGATTTTCGACTGCGCAACATCGGATTTGTATTTCAAGCCTATAATCTCATACCGGTGCTGTCCGCTACGGAAAATGTCAGCTTCATTATGCTGTTACAGAATCGCCCTAAGGAAGAGCGAGAAGACAGAGCACGTCAATTATTGCAATCTGTCGGCCTAACAGGCAAGGAAGACAAACGACCGGGTGAACTTTCTGGAGGCCAGCAGCAGCGAGTTGCAGTGGCTAGGGCACTTGCTTCTAAGCCTCAATTTGTCCTTGCAGATGAGCCTACAGCGAACTTAGACTCTGAAAGCACAGCGAACCTACTTGATATTATGTTGAAGCTTAACAAAGAGGAAGGCATGACATTCGTATTCGCTACCCATGATGACAGGGTAATTAACCGTGCACGACGCGTTGTGGCAATTTCTGATGGGAAAGTAGTATCTGATCTTAGTAAATAATGAGAAATTGGACGAAAATCGCTCTTTTTTGCCTCGTTTTAGGCCAAATTCAAGTTGTTTTTGCTCAAAACAATGAAAAAGAGGAAGATAGCTGGAAGTCAAAATGGGCCATTTCGGGTTATCATAAAGTCCTTTATCAGTACAATGGAATCAATCCAGCTTTTGTTCCTCAAAACAGTCCGATACCGCTTCCTGTGGTTCAACTTAATACAAACGACTACCTCTACCATAACAGAATAAACGCCCGTTTTTATGGCAAGAATTTTACGTTTGCGGCAGGTATGCGTAATCGTGTTTTTGCCGGATATACAAACTCGAATTTCGATGCCCTTCGTGACGATGGAATTCCTCCCTTTTCTGGATATAATGATTTTTTAGACTATACTCACCAAGACGGTTTTATACCTTTAAATATTCCATGGTTTCAAAGTGATATGATATCCGCATTGTCCGTTTTTGATCGATTTTATATTGATCTTGATCGTGAAAAGTGGCATTTACGCGTGGGTCGTCAGCGTATCAATTGGGGTATCAATCAGCAGTTCAATCCTAACGATCTTTTTAACCCATTCAATCTTTTCGACATAGACTATGAGGAGCGGCCTGGCGTGGATGCGATCCGCTATGAGCGCTATACAGGGTTATTGAGCAGTTGGGAGATATCTTATGCGCCTTCAGACAGTATCAAGAACCACGTGGCAGCATTTCGCTACAGAACAAACTATTTGGGCTATGACTTTCAAGCCATCGCAGGGAAGTGGAAAACCAGAATAGCCCTAGGTGGGGGGTGGTCTGGAAACATAAAGAAGGCTGGTTTTAGTGGCGAATTCACGTATTTCTTGCCCTACAAAGATTTGCCTAAAATCAATCCAGCGCAAACTAATTTGGTTCTTTCCACAAGCGTGGATCATGCTTTTTTAAACGGTTTTTTTGTTAGCATGGGTTACCTATACAATTTTCGTGGCACCACGGATCCAACATTAGTCAGCCTATTGGGTGGTGATATAGGCCGAACAAGCCCATATAACCCCATGCCTTTTCGACATACGATTACCTCAGCGGTGTTATTTACGATGGGAGAATTAACAAGTTTGACTCTGACGATTCTCAGTACCCCAAAAGCTGAAATATTTATAGCTATCCCTTCACTGAGCTATAGTATTAATGAGGATTTAGATGCCTCTATTTTTGCTCAAATATTCCTTACGGACAATCCATTTGAGGATCAGTACACGTGGTTTAGTAACGCAATATTTGTCAGGTTGAAGCAATCGTTCTAACTTGATCGCTTATGAAGGAAGACGACCACATTCCCTATACGCCTTGGCCAAAATCTAATATTGAGGCCCAATCGATTTTTGTTTCTTTTTCAGAGTCCATTGTAACGCGCCGCAGTATGCGATTTTACGATGTTGCTAAGGGTGTGGACAGAGAAACTATAGAAAAAATTATTCGCATTGCATCCAGCGCTCCGTCAGGAGCGAACAAGCAGCCTTGGCATTTTGTTGCCGTTCAAGACCCTGAGGTAAAACGGCAAATCAGAGAAGCAGCTGAAAAAGAAGAAAAGGTATTTTATAAGGATCGTGCTGGTGAAAAGTGGCTTAAAGACTTGGAGCCGTTCGCAACAAATTGGCAAAAGCCGTTTTTGGAAGAGGCGCCTTGGTTGATTGTTGTCTTTCGACAGAATTACGATATTGATGCGCTAGGTGTGAAAACCAAGAATTACTACGTACAAGAAAGTGTTGGTATTGCATGTGGATTTCTTATTGCGTCTATCCATATGGCAGGTCTCGCAACGCTGACCCACACGCCCTCTCCAATGGGATTTTTGTCGAAAATATTAGGTCGGCCTGAGAATGAAAAACCTTTTTTATTGCTTCCTGTTGGACACCCAGCAACAGATGGTACGGTGCCAAATATTCAAAGAAAGAACTTGGATGAAATCAGTGATTTTATCTGACCTTTGCTATAAATAAGTAAAGAGATGTTTGAGGGTGCTTCCATTCAATTTGTAGTAGATGCGGCAGAAGTTCGTGAAGAGCTGAATGCTGCTAAACTGAATTGGCCAATTATAAAAATACTGGGTACTGAGGATGAAGAGGAGAAAGATCCTGAAG
>CAJJCK010000009.1 GCA_905182675.1 uncultured Cryomorphaceae bacterium
AAGGTCGGAAGTGGTGGTTCAGCGAGTTTTGTCTTAGCAGGTAATCCACATAAGAATACAACCTTCGTCATTGATGAAGCCGGTTTGGTCGCCACTAAAAATGATGCTACCCTAGGTGGAAATTCGCTACTCGAAGATTTATTACAATTTGTTTTCACGGACCCATCTAATGGGCTGATTTTAGTGGGCGATCCAGCGCAGTTACCACCCGTAGGTCAACCTAAGAGTCCCGCTTTGGATGCCAACTATTTTATAAGTACTGGGATAAATGCAATAGAACATACGCTAAGAATGGTCGTCCGCCAAGCTTTAGATAGTTTTATCCTTAAGAATGCCACTTCACTGCGGAAACTCATTGAAGAGGAATCTTCTGATGCCCCGTTGTTCGAAACAGGGCCCGATTTTATTAAAGTTGAAGATGGACATCATTTACAAGAGGTGTTTGAGCAACTATATAGCTCTAATAGCCAAGGAAATACCATGATCGTTAGGAGTAATAAAAAAGCCAACAGCTACAATCAGGGTATTAGAGGTCGCATTAAATTTCAAGAAGATCAAATCTCCGCAGGCGATCAGTTTATGGTGGTTAAGAACAACTACTTCTGGCTTCCTCAAGAAAGTGCTATGGGTTTTATTGCCAATGGAGAAATTGGTCAAATCCGATCGATAAGAAATATTCATGAGCGCTACGGCCTTACCTACTGCGAGGCGACTGTTGTTTTTGAAGACTATCCTGATCAAAATGCCATTGACGTATTGCTCAATTTGACCACGTTGACTTCAGAAGGACCTGCCTTATCCAGCGTGCAAAGCAATACTTTATACGAACAAATGATGGCTAAGTTTGCTTATTTGAGAACGAAGGGCAAAATGTATGAAGCAGTTAAAAATGACCCTTATTTCAATGCCTTACAAGTGAAATTCAGTTATGTCATCACCTGTCATAAAAGCCAAGGTGGGCAATGGGAAAAAGTGATTATTGAACATCCTTATCTCCCCGATGGTCCATCACCTATTTATTACAAGTGGCTATATACGGCGATTACTAGAGCGAGCCAAACAACCTATTTAGTCGGTTTTCCGGAGCAATGGTTCTCCGAAGTATCTTTGTAGTCTAATTACAGATCATGAAATATTACATTGCTAAACTGGTTTTTTTCGTTACCGGTTGGAAATTAGAAACCACAGCAGAACTTATAGAGCGTGCTAAAAACACGGTCACTGTTGCTGCACCACATACTTCAAATCAGGACTTTATCTTCTCCTTAGGAGCTTTTTGGTTGATGAGGTTGCCCTTAAAGTTTTTAATTAAAGACCGTTACACAAAGTGGTACTTTTTAGGGTTCTTTACCTGGTTAGGTGGAATTGGAGTAAGTAGAATTCAAAGGAAAAACTTAGTGGGTTACAGTGTGGAATTGTTAGAAATGACCAATTACAATCTTATGCTTGCTCCCGAGGGCACGAGAAAGAAAGTAGACAAATGGAAAACTGGTTTCTATCATATAGCTAAAGAAGCAGGGGTTAACATCAGCCTTGGCTATCTGGATTACTCCATGAAACGAGCCGGATTACTCGCCGTTTTAAGTCCTGACAACTTGGAATCTACCTTGAGTGAGATCGAAGCTTATTATGCACCTGTCAAAGGGAAAAAACCAGAGAATTACAATCTAAAGATTTACTAGGTTGAACACTCCGAAACTTCATTTTCAAGAGCAGATAACATCATCGATACGCACTCGATCTGATCAAATGCACGTGGAAATATGGGACGTTATCAGGAAGAAATGGCTCGTCTGCACCCCTGAAGAGTGGGTTAGACAACACTGTATAGAATATCTAATACTCTTTGGTTACAGTTCTCACCATGTACAAGTTGAAAGCGGGCTTACTACGATTCATAAGAAAAAACGAAGTGATATCATCGCGAATATTAATGGTAAACCTCACGTGTTGGTTGAATGCAAAGCACCGTCCATAAAGCTTAATCAAGATACTTTCAACCAAGCCTTTAACTACAACACAGCAGTTAACGCACCCTTCATTTGGATTACTAATGGCATGCAGCATTTATACTGGGACTGCACAAGGAACTGTCAGATCAAAGGTTTACCAGCTATTTAGCGCAGTCTATCTAAAGAACGAACTTTTGTTTCATCCTTTTGTATATTCTTTGACGCCATATAAGACAAAACAATAAGAAAAAAGGGAACTGCAGCACCCCAACTCGCTTCAGCACCATTGCCTTGAATAAGATAAATGATGTATCCTAAAATGATTAAACTCGTCAACATACCCATTCTAACCACAAGCAACTGACGTTTACGATTAGAATACAAAAGTATGGATCCACTAAAAATAGCCATGCAGGCGCCAAAACCACCGAAAGACTCGGCATGTGCAGTGGCAGCGTAACTCACTCCTTCTAAAGAGTATAGCGGCATAAAGAATGCAGATAAAGCACTTAAAATTGCCGCGGCAAAGAGGTATAATGTTTGAATGCGTTGGATCATCCTGGAATTAATTTTGGTAAAGTTGAAAAAAAAATGGCTCTCAAGGCTGCTTAAACACTAGAATCTTATTATAATTGTAGAAGAAAATATCGGACGGCTCTATTCTTGAGTCGACAACTACCAAGACTATTCCTACACAACATGTTGACTGAAAAGGATTTGCAGGCTCGCAAATTGCCTGAATTAAAAGACCTCGGTGCTTCTTTGGATATTCCAAAGGCAAAGTACTTGAAAAAAGGAGAGCTCGTAGAAGCCATCCTAAGAGCAACCGGTAAAACGGATGCTCCAGGCGCTGAAACCACACCATCTAAACCAACGCGTCAATCACCACCTGAGGGTGCTGAACGCAGGGAAAGTCCTGTGGACCATAAACTGAATACTGAACCAAGGAAACCTTCGGGTAACAGGCCTAAACCTAATCCGAAGGTCCAACCTCGTGTGGAAAACGAAAATCAAGGTACCCAAAACCCAGGCTCCGACAAGGAGCCTCGTTCTGACAAGGATCGCGAACGCAATGAGCGAAACCAGCGAAATCCCAATCAAAAGAATAGAGAGGGTCAAAACCAGAATCGGAACAACCAGAATGAGAACCGTCGTAAAAGGCCAAAAGAGTTTCATTTTGAAGGAATCATCGTAAATGAAGGTGTTTTAGAAATCATGCCTGATGGATATGGTTTTCTAAGGAGTTCAGACTACAACTACCTTAATTCTCCTGATGATATCTACGTTAGTTTAAATCAAATTAGAAGCATTGGACTTAAGACAGGTGATACCGTTAGTGGTGAAGTTCGACCACCTAGAGAAGGTGAGAAATACTTCCCTCTAGTTAAAGTAAACAGTATCAATGGACGTAGTCCTGAATATGTGAGAGATCGTGTTTCTTTTGAGCATCTGACTCCCTTATTCCCAAATGACAAGTTTAATATTACCACGCGTCAATCAACTACTTCTACCAGGATCATAGACTTATTCTCACCTATAGGGAAAGGTCAACGTGGACTTATTGTTGCCCAACCTAAAACAGGTAAGACAACCTTAATGAAAGAGTTGGCAAATGCCATAGCGGCGAACCATCCAGAAGCCTACATGATCGTTCTATTGATCGATGAACGTCCAGAAGAAGTAACAGACATGAGTCGTAGCGTGAATGCCGAAGTTGTCGCTTCTACCTTTGATGAACCCGCAGACAGACACGTTAAGGTTGCTAATATTGTGCTTGAGAAAGCAAAAAGAATGGTAGAATGTGGACATGATGTCATCATTATGCTTGATTCTATTACCAGACTCGCTCGTGCCTACAATACAGTAAGCCCAGCTTCTGGAAAGATACTCTCCGGGGGAGTGGATGCAAATGCACTTCAAAAGCCAAAACGATTCTTTGGCGCTGCCAGGAATATCGAAAACGGTGGTTCATTAACCATTCTAGCAACGGCACTTATTGATACTGGATCTAAAATGGACGAGGTCATCTTTGAAGAGTTCAAAGGAACGGGTAACATGGAAATGCAACTCGATAGAAAAATCTCGAACCGTAGAATTTGGCCAGCCATCAATCTTATTGAAAGTGGTACCCGTAAGGAAGACTTATTACTTTCTCCGGATGTTCTACAGCGCATGTGGATCATGAGAAAATACTTGGCAGATATGACGCCAATAGAGGCCATGGAGTTCCTGAAGGAACGCATGCGTCAAACGAAAGACAATGCAGAATTCCTCATCTCCATGAATGGGTAAATTCTAGACAACAAAAAAGCGGCCCAAATGGGCCGCTTTTTTTATGCATTTATTTTTATGGAATCTACCTAAACCTCTGCAGCAAACTGTTTCTCATAAAGATTATAGTAAGTTCCCTTAGATGCCAACAGTTCATTGTGACTACCGATTTCCACAACGCGCCCCTTATCTAGAACCACGATTTTATCAGCATGCTGTATCGTGGATAGTCTATGGGCAATGATCACAGAAGTGCGATCTTGAGTTAACGCAATGAGAGCACGCTGAATGAGTTCTTCCGTATGTGAATCGATACTCGAGGTTGCTTCGTCAAGAATAAGAACTTGAGGATCTGTTATATAAGCTCTTAAGAAGGCTAATAGTTGGCGCTGTCCTGCTGAAAGTACACCACCTCTTTCCTGTACATTATAGTCTAATCCTTTAGGAAGTCCATCTATAAATTCTTCTATCCCTATTGCCTTGGCGGCCTCCATAATCTCGATATCAGTTATTTTTTGATCTCCTAAAACAACATTCGATCGAACCGTATCTGAGAAGAGAAAGACATCCTGAAGCACCAGAGCCATTTGCTGGCGCAGAATATGTAAATCTAAAGATGTCAATTCATTTCCATCAATTTGTACTGAACCTTTAGCGTACGGGTAGAATCCCATAAGGACTGAAATAATCGTGCTTTTACCTGCTCCCGTAGCACCCACAATGGCCACTGTTTCTCCAGGAGCAACGGAAAATGACACGTCGTTTAGTATGGGCTCATTCTCTTTATAATGAAAATAGACCTGATCAAAAACGATGTCGCCTTCTAGCTTCGCTAAACGGATATCGCCGTTAGGCTCTACCTCGTGATCATTATCTAAGATATTTAGGACGCGTTCAGAAGCTACCATGCCCATTTGAAGTGTATTGAATCTATCCGCCAATTGGCGTAATGGTCGAAATAACATCCCAATAAAAATAATCATTGCGGTAAGTTCTCCGACGGTAACGGAACCACCTACTGCAGCATTCATACCGCCATACCAGACAGCTAAACCTATGGATATCGCACTCAGAACCTCAATAATTGGGAAGAACAGTGCATAGTAATATATGCTCTCCACATTCGCATTTCTGTGGCGATCATTAATAGCCTTAAACTTATCAAACTCCTGCTCTTCTCTACCAAAAGCCTGAACGATTGACATACCTCCCAAGTGCTCCTGAACGAAGGTGTTTAAATTCGAGACCTCATTTCTTACCCGCTGAAACGCTCCTTTTATACCACGTTGAAACCACCTAGTGGCAATAAAAAGAACTGGGATAATACTTAAACTGACTAAAACCAAGATGGGGTCAAAGAAAAAGAACATAGCCCCTAACATGACTAATATTCTGAAGAGATCACCAAAAATTACTAGTATTCCTTGTGAAAAAATTTGTGAAATAGTTTCAATATCAGATACAACCCTGGTAACCAATTGACCTATTGGGGTTTTATCATAATACTGTAAACGAAACGTTTGCAACTTATCATAAAGCTCAACACGAATGTCTTTAATGATGCTCTGTCCTAACCAATTAGCAGCATACATAAACCCAAACTGACCAATGCTTTCAATAATCAAAAGACCAACAAGTAGGAATGTCAAGTTCAACAGCATGGGTGCGTCATGACCTAAAATCGCATCATCAATAACCTGACGAATGAGAATAGGTCGGGCTGTTCCGAGAGCGCCTAACAATACGGTTAGTATGATAGCAATGGTAAATAGCTTCTTATACGGCTTAGCATATCCCAATACCTTCAAAAATAGTTTAAAATCAAAGGCTTTTCCGCCAACTTTGGACATACTAAAGATTATTGTAGGTTACGTTAATGAGATATAAGCCATGAGCAGGAGCACTTGTTCCCATGGCGCCTCTATTTTTTTGTTCGCATCTTTTTATAAAGTCCTCTACGGTCCAATTCCCTTTTCCAACCTCATATAAAGAACCAACCACGGCCCGAACCATATTTCTCAAAAAGCGATCTGCGGTGATTTCGAATACCCACAACCCTTCCTTTTCTACCCATGCTGCTTTTGTAACATTACATAGGGTCGTCTTGTTGTTTGATCCGTTCTTGCAAAAGCTCGCGAAGTCGGTCATCGTCAAAAGTACTTCTGCCGCCTGGTTCATTAATGAAACATTTGGCATTTCGGATACCATCCAGGCGTGATTTCTATAAAAAGGGGATCCTTTATCGCTCATCAAATAGTCGTAGCTCCTTGAGACAGCGTCAAAACGAGCATGCCAATCGCTTGCTACTTCTCGAATTTCACTGACATGAATGGCAGGATCTAAGAATCGATTCAGTCTATATTTTAAATGTTCCATGTCATCAATATCTATGGCTAATTCTGGTAGCCAATCGAAATGAACATACATTTCTCTTGCATGAACCCCTGTGTCTGTTCGCCCTGCTCCAACCGTTGTAACAGTTTGCCGCAAGAGCGTCGTTAAAGCGAGATCTAAATCACCCTGAGCCGTTCGCTGGCGCGGTTGGGTTTGCCAACCGCAAAAGGGAGCCCCATCAAAAGCTAATCTCAAGAGTGTA
>CAJJCK010000010.1 GCA_905182675.1 uncultured Cryomorphaceae bacterium
TATGAAGGTTATGTTAGAAATGGTGCTCTATTACAAGGGAAGGACAGAGACAGACTCAAGGAAATAAGCGCTACACTGAGTAAAACATCATTGGCTTTCGGGGAGAATGTTCTTAAGGAGACTCAAATTTTCGAGTTCTACACGGAGCAAAAAGCCGATTTGGAAGGATTACCTGACGATGTCATTGAGCAAGCGGAGCAACTCGCATTGGAGAAAAGTAAAATAGGCTACGCACTAGATCTGGACATGCCTACCTATATCAGTGTCTTGAAATACGCAGAACGCGAAGAGCTGCGCGAAACATTTTATCGCGCTTATGCAATGCGCGGCGCGAAGGCTAATGAATATAATAACCAAGAAATTGTGTCTACGATTGTTAACGAGCGTTTGGCAAAGGCTAAATTACTTGGCTTTAAGTCTCATGCTGAGCTGACCCTGAGTAAACGAATGGCCCAGAAACCTGAAACCGTACTTGGATTTCTGGACGACTTAAAGAAACTAGCGAAGCCAGCGGCTGAAAGAGAGGTTAATAATGTTTCGGAATTTGCGCTAAAAAATGGCGCAAAACTCCCCATCAAGCCTTGGGACTTTACCTTCTGGGCAGAGAAGCTCAAGAAGGTAACCCTAGACCTAGATGATGCGTTGCTAAAGCCATATTTTAAACTGGAAAACGTATTAGACGGTGCTTTCCAGGTTGCTCATAAATTGTTTGGACTGAGCTTCGTTCAGAATATTGATATAAGCGTTTACCATGATGATGTTGATGCTTATGAGGTTTTTGATAATAAGGGTAATTTTGTTAGTGTCTTTTATGCAGATTTCTTTCCAAGAACAGGTAAACGTGCAGGCGCATGGATGACGAGTTATCGGAATATGTTTGTATTTGAAGAACAGGAGTATAGACCGCACATAAGTATCGTATGTAACTTCACCAAGCCGACTTCCACCACACCGTCTTTATTGACTTTTAATGAGGTCACGACATTATTTCATGAGTTTGGCCATGCCTTACACGGCATGATGGCAAAGGGTACTTACCCATCATTAACAGGTACAAATGTATACTGGGATTTTGTTGAGCTTCCATCGCAGATCCTGGAGAACTGGTGCTATCAACCTGAATCCTTAAAACTATTCGCAAGACATTATTTGACTGGTGAAATGTTACCGGAAGAGTATATTGAAAGAATAAAATCAAGTCAACAATTCCTAGAGGCGTATATGACACTTCGACAGCTAAATTTTGGCTATTTGGATATGGCTTGGCATAATGCTACGGTGCCCTTTTCGGGAAGTATCGTTGAGTTTGAACGGACTGCTACAGCAGGTACACAGTTGTTCGATCCGGTGGAAGGCATTATCTCTTCGACCGCTTTTAGCCACATCTTTCAGGGTGGATATTCCGCCGGCTACTACAGCTATAAATGGGCTGAGGTCTTGGATGCAGATGCTTTTGAGAGATTTGAGGAGGAAGGGATATTCAATGAGGTAGTAGCAAAAGATTTTGCGGCGATACTTTCAAGTGGAGGCACAATTCCTCCAGATGAGCTCTTTGAAACCTTTAGAGGTAGAGCACCTAAAGTAGAGGCATTGTTGAGAAGGGCTGGAATAGCGAATTAATTACAAATCTTCAGGATTGGTTTCCTGTAATTTTTTAGTCCTATTTTGAAATCTATAGTATAAGGCTATAGACGCTAAAACTAGCCCTGTCGCTAACCCTATCCATACACCTAATGCGCCATAGCCAGCACTGACGCCTAAATAATACCCCAGCGGAACGGCGATAACCCAATAGCTAAAAAACGATATCACAGTGGGTACATTAACATCCTTAATCCCACGTAGAACTCCTAATGCTGTCGCCTGCATTCCATCAGGCAGTTGGAATAAACCGGCTGCTACTATCAGGACTGCAGTGTATTGAAGAACTTCAGGATCTGAACTGTAGAACTCGGGTAGTACGTTTCGCATCAGTATCAGTAATCCCGTGGTAATAATCATCAGAAAGAAGGTCAAGTGAAAAATACTTTGACCAGCGAGTCTCAGCATTGGTATGTTCTTCTTACCCAATTGGTTTCCCATTCTAATTGCTCCTGCAGCGCCGAGTCCACTGACCATCATATAACTCACTGAAGCAATGTTTAAAGCGATTTGGTGAGCAGCTTGTTGTACAGGGCCTATCATACCTACGATGACACCACTCATGGCAAAAGCACCTGCTTCAAAAACATACTGTAGTCCACTGGGTACTCCAATTTTCAAAATCTCTCTGATGCATTTCCACTCGACTTTCACAGCTCGCCAGTGTCCCCAGTATTCAGCAAATTTTTCTTTCTTTCGAATGTACAATGCCATTCCCGCCAGCATCAAGAAGCGTGTACTTAATGTACTAACGGCTGCGCCTAATAGTCCTAGTTCAGGAAAGGGTCCCCAGCCTGTGATCAAGGGGTAATTTAATAGAATATTAAGAATGTTAGCCCCTAAACTGACCTTCATGGCAGCTTTAGTGTCACTAAGACCCTCTGCGAATTGCTTAAAGGCGAAAAAGCTCATCATGGGTATTATAGAAAACCCTACCAGATGCACATACGGTAAGGCAGCTTCAACTACTCTAGGGTCCTGCCCTAGTAGGTGTGCACCTTTTGCGAACAAAGCTATAGCACCATAAATAATAAGTCCTAGGACACTATTGAGTACCAAGCCGTTTTTGAAATATCTAGTAGCGGATTTTGAATCTCCTGAGCCATCTGCAGCAGCGACAAGGGGAGTAAGTCCATAGGCTACTCCCATGGCAAAAACCATTGGAATTATGATGATTGAAACAGCGAATGATGTGGCAGCCAAAGGAATCGTTCCCAGGAACTTACCTACCATGATAGAATCAGCGACGCTCACCATTATCTGCCCTAGTGAACCTATAACAACAGGGTAGGCGAGGTTCATGCTAATCTTATACTGGTTGCTATATGTGCTCCAGCGGTACGACACTCTAGAGATTGTAACGCTCTACTTCTCGGATATAAAAAGCTTCAGCTTCATCGATCAAAGCTTCCAGAGTTTTGGTAAGGTCTCCCTCGTCTTCATCACTGATGTCATCCATCCACTTCACCTCATCGTCCTCAAGGTTGAGAATGAAAGAGGGAAATTCGGTGTGAACAATGTAAATAGCATCTGGTAAATCTGTGTTGTCAGCAACCAAGAATTTCGGAAAACTCATAATCTAGTATTTGCAGCAAAAGTACGCTTATTTCCGTGCGAATTTAATTACACACGACTTAGTAATGGGGTCACCACTTAAAATATGTAGACGTTCAATCACATTTCTAAATTCTCGAATATTACCGGTCCAATTATAGTCTTGTAATGCCTTTATGGCATTAGCATCTATGTCTTTTTTCTTAACGCCGTAGTCAGATGCAACTTGCTGGAGGAAATGGCTTGCTAATAATGGAATATCATCTTTTCGATCATTCAGTCCAGGCACCTCAATCAAAATCACACTCAGGCGGTGGTAAAGATCTTCTCTAAACCGTCCTTCCGAAATCTCAGTCTGAAGGTCTTTATTGGTTGCGGCTAATACACGTACATCAACTTGGATACTTCTTTCTCCTCCGACCGGAGTTACTTTATGTTCTTGAAGTGCACGGAGTACTTTTGCCTGCGCGCTCAAGCTCATGTCTCCAATTTCATCTAGAAATAAGGTACCAGAATGTGCCAATTCGAACTTTCCTTTTCGGTCTTTTTGTGCACCTGTAAAGGCCCCTTTTTTATGTCCGAATAACTCACTTTCGATAAGCTCAGCAGGTATTGCAGCACAGTTCACCTCAATCATAGGTGATTTTGAACGCTCACTGTGCTCGTGGATTTGATGGGCGACGAGCTCTTTACCCGACCCATTAGGACCGGTGATTAAAACTCGAGCTTCAGATGGAGCAACTTTCGAAATCATATCTCGAAGCTCATCCATCCCTGCGCTCTCACCAATCATGGTATACTTCTTACTAACCTTCTTTTTCAAGGTTTTGACTTCCTGAACAAGGTGTTTATGGTCTAAAGCGTGACGCACCGTACTCAATAATCTATTAAGGTCGGGTGGCTTTGGTAAGTAGTCAAATGCACCTTTCTTAAGACAGTCCACAGCGGTATTAATATCACCATGTCCACTAATCATAATTACAGGTACTTCAGCATTGACACTCATCATATGTTCAAGAACTTCAATTCCGTCTACATAGGGCATTTTAATATCACAGAAAACAAGATCCCAATTGCCATCTCCAAAAGTGGTAATAGCTGATTTACCATCTGCAGCTTCATGAATTTCGTGCGAACGGTCTTCCTCTAAGAGTATCTTTTTCAATACACGACGAATACCTTCTTCGTCTTCAATTAATAGTATTCTGCTCATACGTAGGGATTTTAAAATGGCCGATTTGATGGAGCGTCTGTCTCAGAAGATCGTACCTCTCCTGTACCAACTATTCCGTCTTCAAACTGCGTAACGCGCTCTGTGCCGTGCCATACGGTACGCTGAGGGAATGGAATTATGATTTTCTCTGTTCTGAATTGTTTGTCTATTTCGAAACGAATTTCACTTTTTATTTTTTCTACAAAAAACAGATTTCTTGTATAAAAGTTAAGTTCAAAAATGAGCGCACTGTCACCAAAGTCCTTGAGTATTACCAATGGCTCCTGAATAGGATCAGACTCGGGATGGTCTAGCGCAATTTTTTTTAGAATACGAGCAACTCGCTCGGTATCACTTCCAAAGGCAACACTGACGTTTATAGAAAACCTTGTAGTCTCTTCACTGTGAGTTAGATTAATGACCACATCGTTGGTTAGCCTAGAATTGGGAACAATGATTAAAATATCATCTCTTGTTCTAACTGTAGTTGTTCGAAGTCCAACTGCTTCGACTTTACCTATCTGATCTTGCATCTGAATAATATCGCCAACAGTCAGCGTACGTTCCATAAGAATGATAACACCAGAACTCAAATCCTTGAAGGCATCTTGTAAACCTAATCCTAAACCTACAAACAACGCAGTGGACGCGGCTAATAGTGCCGTTACCTTAACTCCAATGGTCTCTAGGGCGATAACAATGACTACGGTGTATATGAGGTATTTAGATATTTGTATGATGGTGTATTTTCGGCCTTCATCATACGTGTTACCCGACTTATTGCGCAAGAAAACTCTTGTTAGTGCCCAAAAACCATATCTCGCTACTGCGAATAGCAGGATTACTTGAAGCAAGCTCTTTACAGAAAGTCTAATGAGATCATTACCCCACAGTTCAAAATGGAGCAGGTGAGATAAAAAACTCCAAATACTATTTAATACTTCAGCCATTTATATAATTCTTTCCAGGTTACCTTTTTTCCGTACATCAATATGCCGACATGATAAATTTTGCCTGCGACTCCCACCACTGCAAAGAATGATGCTACGAGTATAGCGCCACTTAGAGCGACTTCCCAAAGCGGAATTCCAAAGGGCAATCTAATCATCATAGTAATAGGTGAAGTTAATGGAATCATACTCATCCAAAATGCCAATTGTCCATTGGGCTCTTGAATGACATTCATAGCCGTTATAATGGCAATAATCATAGGAGCGGTTACGGGTAGCATGAATTGCTGAGAATCGGCTTCTTGATCAATAGCAGATCCTAGTGCCGCAAAAAGTGCACTATATAGGAAATACCCCCCGAAGAAGTAGAAGATAAACCCACCAATAACTAATGGGAAATTGATGCTGCTCAACATATCGAATACACCAGCGGTTTCTAGGACATTTAAATCAGGTCCGTTAGGTCCGGCTATTGACTGTTGCGCAAATATTTCAGGATATATAAATTGACTTACGACCACATAAATTAATGAAGATAGAATGATCCAAATCAAGAACTGAACTACACCTACCAATCCGATCCCTAAAATTTTACCAAGCATCAGCTGGTATGGACGTACACTCGAAATAATAACTTCAACTATTCTGCTGGTTTTCTCTTCGATAACCCCTCTCATCACTTGAACGGAATAGAAGAAGATGAAGAAGTAGATCATCATTCCCGCTATATAGCCTAAACCCATTTTTAACGGAGTGGCGCTGGTTTCATCCTGGCCATCTTCTTCACCGAGCGTAAAACTTTTGATAGATACTTGAGTTTTAGCTTGGTTAACCACCTCCGGATCTACGCCTTGCTTCAGTAGTTTTTGCTGATTTATTTTCTCTTCAATTCGGTTTTCAATAAATCCTTGAAGCTCCATCCCAATATCTTCTTTACCGTAGAGTAGGATATTACGTTTGATGAAATCAGGATCCCAACCTTCTCCAGCGGGAATATACAACAGTGCATCCTTGTCAGAATCTCTGAGGTAATCCTTGGCCAATTCTAAATCGAATTCCGTGGGATTTAAATAATCTAAAGCGAATTGCTCATTACCCACCTCAGGAAGTAACAAAGCAGGTTCATCTAGAACGACGATGTTTTTGTGATCCGCAGGCAAACTAGCGAGTACACTAGGGACAATCATTAAAGCTGCAAACAGTACTGGTGCGATGATGGTAATTATCAAGAAGGTCTTCTTTCTAACCCTGGTAATAAACTCTCTCTCAATAATTAATAAGATGGGGCTTCTCATAATGTATTGTGTTTAGGTCCATTCTGTACGATGTCTATAAATATATCACTGACCTTTGGAAGAACTTCCTCAAATGCAATCAATTGTCCTTTTTGAGCTAAGTCAATGACAAGATCTTTTGGATATACATCCAACTTCAATACAGTTTGGTAGCCTGTATGAATGTCGCCTTGAGAGACAAAAGTAGTTTGTTCGAATTCAAATGGGACGGTTGTAGTAAAAGAATAAGTCCCGTCTTTGTAACGTTTACGAATCTCTAACAACGGTCCCTCAACCATAACGGTTCCATTATTGATTAAACCAATATCAGTACAAATTTCTTCAACACTTTCCATGCGATGTGTGGAAAATATCACGGTAGCTCCTTCGCTATTGAGTCGTTTAATTTCGTTTTTTATCAGATTGGTGTTTATAGGATCAAAGCCTGTAAAGGGCTCATCAAAAATCAGTAATTCAGGCTCGTGAAGAACGGTGGTAACGAACTGTACTTTTTGAGCCATTCCTTTACTTAAGTCTTCCACCTTCTTGTCCCAAAAAGAACGCATGTCTAATCGATCAAACCATGAGCGAGCGCGTTCTTTTGCTTGGGCTGTGGTCAAGCCTTTTAGCTTAGCGAGGTAGAGCACTTGCTCGCCAACTTTCATTTTTTTATAAAGTCCACGCTCCTCGGGCAAATAGCCAATACGAGAAATATCTGTTATATGTAGCGGCCTATCGTTAAAAAGAATTTCACCGCTATCTGGTGCGTTGATTTGATTCATGATTCTTATAAAAGAGGTCTTGCCTGCTCCGTTGGGACCAAGAAGACCATAGATACTTCCTTTAGGAATATTTAGGCTAACCCCTCCTAAGGCTATTTTTTCACCATAATGCTTGGTGACTTCTTTTGCTGTAATCATGGCGTATAAATTATAACGGTTAAGCGTTATTTAACTTAGGTATAAAAAAACTCCCGTCTTTTAAAAGACGGGAGTTTGAAGATATACAATTGTCTATCAAGAGAACATCTCTTTGACCCGATCAAAGAAACCTTTATCAGATTTTCCGGGATTGGGTATGAAATTGTCACTGTCTTTTAATGTTTCTATGGTCTTCTTTTCTTCCGTGCTTAAGGTCTTTGGTACCCATACGTTAATGTGTATGAGTTGGTCACCACGTCCATAACCTTGAATACTTGGAAGTCCTTTGTTTTTAAGTCTAAGAATTTTACCTGGTTGTGTACCGTTATCAATAGTGATTTTCACGGTTCCATTAACGGTAGGTATCTCAACAGAGGTTCCAAGAGTGGCTTCAGGAAAACTGAGATTGAGTTCGTAGTGAAGATTCTCACCATCTCTTGTGAGATTCTCATGTTCTATTTCTTCAATAAGAACAATTAGATCTCCTGGAATTCCACCAAGGGCATCATTCCCTTTGCCTCCAACTCTAAGTTGCATTCCATCTTGAACGCCTGCAGGTATTTTTACACTGACTACTTCTTCCTTACGTTCCAGTCCATCACTGCCTACGCCGTTTGGTTTTTGGTCCACAGTTTTTCCTGCTCCATTACAGGAATTACATGTGGCAGCGGTACGCATTTGACCTAATATGGTATTAGTTACTTGTTGAACTTGGCCTGCTCCATTACATGTAGAACATGTTTTGAACGTTACACCGTCGGCTACTTTTGCCCTACGGATTTTAATTTTTTTCTCAACGCCTTCAGCAATCTCTTCTAAGGTAAGTTTTACCTTGATACGTAGATTTGATCCTTTGACTTGACGTTGACGACCACCTCCAAAACCTCCGCTAGATTGACCTCCACCAAAGATATCTCCGAACATGTCGAAGATGTCATTCATGTTGCCTCCGAAACCTGCACCTCCTCCTGTACCACCTCCTGCACCGAATGCCGAATGGCCAAACTGGTCATACTTATTTCTCTTCTCTTCGTTTCCTAATGCATCATAAGCTTCAGCAGCTTCTTTGAATTTATCCTCAGCAGCTTGATTGTCCGGATTGCGGTCTGGATGGTATTTTAAAGCCACTTTGCGGTAGGCTTTTTTAATTTCATCTTGACTTGAGTTTTTGCTCACCCCAAGGATATCGTAATAATCACGTTTTGCCATCTTATCCTTCTTTACCTACGACTACCTTAGAGTACCGTAAAACTTTTTCGCCAATTTTATAGCCTTTTTCCACCTCATCAATCACTTTACCAGCCATATCTGGGGTAGGTGCGGGGATTTGCGTAATAGCTTCCATTTCTTCCACATTAAACGCTTTGCCAACGGAACTCTCCATGGCAATAAGTCCCTTGTTTTTTAAGGTATCTGTTAACTTGTGTTGAATCAACTTCATGCCCTCTAAAACAGCTATATTTTCTTCAGATTCTTGTGTGTTTTTTAGTGCTCGGTCAAAATCATCCAATATTGTCAGTAAAGCTGCTAATGTGTCTTTGTTTGCACTTTCCATCAGTTCAAGACGTTCCTTAGCTGACCTACGTCTGAAATTTTCAAACTCAGCATAGAGTCTTAAATTTTGATCTTTCAAATCCTTTACTTCCTCTTCAAGTTTAAGAATTGGATCAATAGTAGCTTCTTGATTCTCAGTATCCACTGAGCTTTCTTCAACATGGTCCTCTTGTGATTCGATGTTCGTGTCATCACGTAATTCATCGTTCGAGGGCACTTCTTTTTCTGACATTGTATGTGTATTTCCTTGATTCTATCTACGTAAAAGCAAATTACTGGCCAACGCTGGTTGCGGTGACAAGCTGTCAGCGCGTGCGAAAAAAACCGATCATAAAAAAGGCGACGGCTTTAGTCCGTCGCCTTTTTTAATAAAAATCCATTAATTATCTCTTTAGGGCTGTAAGCGTATTGGCCAGAGCTTGACCTCTTAGGTTTTTTTTGATTATGATTCCCTCGCCATCAATAAGGAATGTCGCTGGAATGCTATTTACTTTGTAAGTCTGGGCTGCTGCATTTCTCCAGTATTGAAGATCTGACACATGGTTTTTCCAAACTAGTCCGTCTTGTTCGATTCCTTTTATCCACGCAGCTTTGTTCTGATCTAGACTTACAGAAAACACCTCAAATCCATCTCCATTCTTAAATGCGGAATTTTTGAATTTGTTGTAGGTGCGAACCACATTAGGATTTTCCATACGACATGGTCTACACCACGAGGCCCAGAAATCAATGAGCACTACTTTACCCTTTAGGTCGGATAAGTTTAATATGTTTCCCTGTGGATCACGCATACTAATTTCAGGTGCCTTATCACCTACGCCTAGACTTGCCATCTGATTTAAACTGTAGAGTTCTGGGCGAGCCTCTTCATATACATTTTGTGAAGAGCTTAGCACAATGCTCAGTCCTACAAAAAAAATGGTGGCAACTGTGTTTCTAAAAGTTTTCATAATGAGGTGGTTATTCAATATTTCTATAATCTAATAATATCCGCGCCAATCGCTTGTAATCGACCATCTATATTTTCATAGCCCCTGTCAATTTGATTGATGTTATGAATGGTGGAAGTACCTTCAGCACTGAGTGCTGCTATGAGTAGGCTCACTCCGGCACGAATATCAGGTGAAGTCATTGTAGTGGCCCTTAATGGGCTTTGCTTGTCCAGTCCAATGACTGTGGCTCTATGCGGATCGCACAATATTATTTGTGCACCCATGTCAATCAACTTATCCGTAAAGAATAATCGACTTTCAAACATTTTTTGATGGATCAATACAGATCCTCTAGCTTGGGTAGCAGTAACGAGGATAATACTGAGTAAATCAGGCGTGAATCCTGGCCATGGCGCATCAGATATGGTCATGATGGAGCCATCAATAAAACTTTCTATTTCATAATGATCATGGGCTGGCACAAACAAGTCATCACCTCTTAATTCCGTATGAATACCTAGTTTTCTAAACACAGTTGGTATAATACCAAGGTTAGGGTAACTGACATCTTTTATGGTGATTTCAGATCCGGTCATAGCTGCTAAGCCAATCCATGATCCTATTTCTATCATATCTGGCAAAATTCTATGCGAAGTTCCACCTAATTCTGAGACACCTTGAATATGCAGCATATTAGATCCTATGCCGTCAATTTTAGCCCCCATTCGTACCAACATCTTGCACAATTGCTGTAGGTAAGGCTCACAGGCAGCATTGTAAATGGTGGTTTTCCCTTGAGCCATTACTGCCGCCATAACAACATTTGCTGTACCGGTTACAGAGGCCTCGTCGAGCAGCATGTAAGCTCCTTTTAATTCGGAGGCATCTATACTGTAGAAACTATCTTTAGAATCATAATTGAACTTTGCCCCTAATTTTTGAAACCCTAAAAAGTGAGTATCAAGCCTTCTACGGCCAATTTTATCTCCACCCGGCTTTGGCATAAAGGCTTTGCCAAATCGTGCTAATAAGGGTCCAATAATCATCACTGACCCTCTAAGGCTGGCCCCTTTTTCTTTGAATGTTGCTGTAGTCAGGAAGTCTAAATCTACATGCTCAGCTTTGAAGGTGTAATCTCCAGGTCCATTCTTGGTGACGTCAACTCCCATATCACCAATCAGGTCAATGAGTTTATTGACGTCAACGATATCAGGGATGTTCGTAATACGAACTTCTTCTGCAGTGAGTAATACGGCGCAAAGAATTTGTAAAGTCTCGTTTTTAGCCCCTTGGGGAGTAATTGTTCCGTGAAGTTTCTTACCTCCGGTAATTTTAAAAGTCCCCATTAATATCGTCTTTTCTTAGTAGTCTTCTTTTTCTTGTTCTGACTTGGATTACTCTTTGTGGTTGATACAATTCCAAATGTTTTTGAATGCGGTAATTCAAAGTCGTTCAAGGTCAATTGACCTTCGGACATTTCATTTAAATCTTTTAAGATAGTCTCGTCCGCAACAGTGTCTTTGTTGTACTTCAAATAGTTCCTTTTCATCGCATAGGCTATTCCGAACACTAAAGCATCGCGCTCCTCGCTCACTTCCTGAGTTAAGGCATGCGCTATCATTGTTTTAACAATGCTTCCATAATGTCTAAATCGTCGTGACTTTTTGGGATAGGCAACTTCGTCAGGTAATCCAACAAAACTTTCTGCTGTTGGAATAGGATAAGGACTCTCTACTTCGAGCTTAAATTGGGACATGATAAACAAATGGTCCCACAGTTTGTGTGCGTAATCCGGTGCATCTCGAATGGCAGGGTTCAGATTCCCAATCACATCTATAATACTCTGGGCTACTTTACTCCTGTGTTCTTGGTCTTCAATGGTTAGACAGTAATCCACCATGCGTTGCACGTTTCTGCCATATTCAGGTATGATCAATGCTGTTCTGTCTGTATTGTATTCCATAGCTTCAATTAAGTAAAATCTTTCGTTAGACTGCCCTCACCTTCGCGAATTTTAGCAACAATCTTTTTTCTCCTGCATTATCGAACTCAATAATAGCTTTAGCATCCGCTCCTTCGCCTTCTAAACTTTTTATAACTCCTAGTCCAAAACGTCCGTGAACAACACGCATACCCTCGGACATTTGATCAATACTTAGATTATCTCCACTGGCTTCAAAACTCGCACCAGCTTTGTTAACTGGGGTTAGCACTTTTCCTCTAATGCTTGGCTTTGGTACTGCTATTTCACCTGGACCGGTATTTTTCTTTTTAGCACCTTGGTTGCTGCCATGGTTTTTACCCCAATTTTTATTTGTTCCTTGGTAAACCGTTTGACCTTTTTGGGAGCCTCCTCCATAACTATTTCCGAAGGCACTATTGAGTGCTTCCGAGCTAAATGACATAGGGGAGAAATCCGGAACCTGTATATCTACAAATTTATCGTCTATTTCGTCAATAAACCTTGACGGTTCGCAATCTATAAGTTTCCCCCAACGATAGCGTGTGTGGGCATAAGTTATATGCGCCCTTTTCTCAGCTCTTGTCAGCGCAACATAAAACAAACGACGTTCTTCCTCTAATTCGCTTCTACTCCCGCTGCTCATCATACTGGGGAATAGGTTTTCTTCAAGGCCAACAATGTATACGTAAGGGAATTCAAGTCCTTTCGCCAAATGTATGGTCATCATGCTGACTTTAGGAGTGCCGTCATCAACTTCATTATCGCGATCTGTTAACAAAGCGACATCAGCAAGAAACCCAGCCAGAGTAGGATCACCGTCTACGATCTCTTTTTGCTGCTCTGTGAAATCCTTGATACCGTTTAGAAGCTCTTGGACATTTTCATAGCGTGTTACTCCCTCGGGGGTCTTGTCTTCGCCTAAAACCTTGATTAGTCCTACCGTTTTTGCCACATGGGCTACCAGGTCAAACGCATCTTGTTGCTTCGCGATAACAGCAAATGAGTTCACCAGAATCGTGAAATCTGTGATTTTCCTTATGGTGGCATTGTTTAAACCAGACTCGATGGTCTGAAGTTTCTCACACGTTTCCCATAAAGAACAAGCTTCTCTTTCTGCGGCTATGGTAAGCTTTGCTAGGGTAGTTGCACCAATTCCTCTTGTTGGATAATTTATAACCCTTCTAAAAGCTTCTTCATCCTTAGGGTTAACAACCAATCTAAGATACGACAGAACATCTTTGATTTCTTTACGCTGGTAAAAACTAAGACCTCCATAAATCTTATAAGGAATATTCTTTTTTCTAAGTGCGTCTTCAAAGCTACGGCTTTGTGCATTTGTTCTGTATAAGATGCAGAAGTCATCGTGTTTAGCGCCCTCATTCATGGAGGTTTGCCAGACATTAGTTGCTACATAATTCCCTTCATCTGAATCCGATATAGATTTATGAACGATAATTTTTTCACCACTTGAGTTCTTCGTCCAAACGTTTTTTTGAATTTGATCTTTGTTTTTTGCGATGATGCTATTCGCAGCCTGAACTATATTATCAGATGATCTGTAATTCTGCTCGAGCTTGAATAATTTAGTACTGGGATAGTCTTTCTGAAAATTCAGAATATTTCTAATATTGGCTCCACGGAAGGCATAAATGGACTGCGCATCATCTCCTACAATGCAAATGTTCTCGAACTTGGCCGCCAGGGCTTTGACAATAAGGTATTGGCTATGATTGGTATCTTGATACTCGTCAACCAAAATATATTTAAATCGATTCTGATATTTTGCTAAAACTTCTGGGAACCGATACATCAATTCATTCGTCTTTAGCAATAAATCATCAAAGTCCATACATCCTGCTCTAAAGCATCTTTCTGCGTAGGCCTGATAAATCTCTCCGAACATTGGCATTTTAGCTGCGCTGTCTTGGGCTTGAAGTTCACCGTTTTGAAAATAAGCTTTAGGTGTAATCAAGTTGTTTTTTAAAGAGCTAATCCTAGACGCAACAGATTTCGTTTTATAAATGTCTTTATCGAGTTGCTTCTCTTTAATAATGTTG
>CAJJCK010000011.1 GCA_905182675.1 uncultured Cryomorphaceae bacterium
AGGAATTTATCCATGGAGACCATCGCACATACATCTTAAATTATACATGAATAATGGCAGCATAAATGATACGGTGGTCTCTCAACTGTATTTTAAAGGGGATTCTTTGCTTGACTTTGACGGCGCCAGCAATACACCAGAATTATGGATTGCTTTAGATACGCTAAGTGCTGGTTTTAAGGGAAGTTTTGCTTTAGGAGTACCGGCAATATTGGGTATTGAAGAAGGAAGTCTTCATCGATTTTCTATAGCTCCAAACCCCGCGCGAACCTCTGTAGTCATAGAGTCTCCCTTGGCCGAACAACAAGTGGAAATATATAACGATTTAGGACAAGTGATATTTAAGGGAGTGATGAGCGAAGGAAGACTTGAGTTGTCCTGTTTAAATTGGTCAAGTGGACTTTACTTGGTTAGGTTGGGTTCTCAATCGAAAACTCTGTTGATAAACTAAGGTTGTTAACACATTAGGGCTTTTGGTGTGCAAAAAATCAATGAGTGTATAGTTTAAGCCTATAGGAGGGAAAGGTAAATTGGTATTACTTTTGATTAAGAAAAAGAAACACATATTTATTATGGCATTAGAAATTACGGAATCAAACTTTGAAGAATTAGTAATGAAATCAGATAAGCCAGTTTTGGTTGATTTCTGGGCAGAATGGTGCGGCCCATGTCGCATGGTAGGTCCAGTTGTTGACGAGCTAGCTACAGAATACGATGGTAGAGCAGTGGTCGGAAAGCTAAACGTAGACACACAGGGTGCAGTAGCACAGCAGTTTGGCGTTAGAAACATTCCTACACTACTTGTTTTTAAGAACGGTGAGATTGTAGACAAGCAAGTTGGAGCTACAAGCAAACAAGTTCTTGCAGCGAAACTTGACGCAGCAATGTAATTCGCATTCAGAAAAATAATATAAACCGCGATCCGTGAGGATCGCGGTTTTTTTATGTCTTGTTTTTACGGCACTCGAAACAATGTTGAAATTATGGAGTTTTCAACGATTGTTGTTTGGGAACAATAGCTAGGTCAAATTATAGGGAATGGTAATAAAGCTGTTGCATAAACCCAATGACCTATGAGAAAACCCAAATTAATTTTATGCATTGTACTGTGCTTAATACTTTCCTATGAACGTGTTCGCGATCAGAGGTTTTATTTACCGATACTTTCGCCCTATTTTGCACTAACCTTATATGAGCCATACCCTGAACATACCCATGATTGATCTGCCTAGGGTTCACCAACCTTATCAGCAGGAATTAGATGCCGCTATTCTAGCAGTTGTCCGCAGTGGACAATACATTTCAGGTCCAGTTGTGCATAATTTCGAACGTCAAGTCTCGAGCTATTTAGATGCCCCTGTTTTTGGCGTAGGTAATGGGACTGATGCGCTTCAGATTGCACTGATGGTGCTAGGAATTGGTCCTGGAGATGAAGTGATTGTACCAGCGTTTACTTACGCAGCAAGCGCTGAAGTTATAGGTTTGCTTGGTGCTACAGTGGTCTGGTGTGATATAGAGTCTCAAAACTATAATGTCAGTGCGGATAGTGTAGAAGCGCTGGTGACATCAAAAACGAAAGCGATTATTGCCGTTCATTTATACGGACAATGTGCTAACATTGAGGCCATAGAGCAAGCTGCTCACGGCATCCCCATTGTTGAAGATGCGGCACAGGCATTTGGTGCTGTGTTTACAAGCGGAAAATATAAAGGACAAAAGGCAGGAACAGTGGGCACTTTTGGAACATTTAGTTTCTTTCCTACGAAGCCTTTAGGTGGATTAGGCGATGCAGGAGCAATTTGCACCAAAAATGCTGAGCTATTCCAAAGTGCCAATTCTATTGCTAAACACGGTCAGTCGAGTAAATACGTTCATGACACCATTGGTGTTAACTCTCGATTAGATCCTATACAGGCGGCGGCGCTAACCGTAAAACTAAAATATTTTGAGGCTTCGATAAACGCGAAATATGCAATAGCCAACCGTTATAAAGAGGCTTTAACTGGATTATCAGGGATTCAATTACCCATCACGACCGATTACTCTACACATGCCTATCACCAGTATACACTTAGAGTGAAAGACAATAGGAGGGCTGAATTGGCGTTGTATTTAAAGAACAACGGCATTTCTACTATGGTATATTATCCCATGCTTTTGTCAGACCAACAGGCCTATAAACATTGGGGTTCAGACATAGAGCTTACTCAGGCTAGAATGGCAACAGAAGAAGTGTTAAGCTTGCCTATAGATGAGTCACTTACTTTGATCGAGCAACAGTATATCATTAACGCTATTCATGATTTTTTCAGCTGATGGGTTATTTTAAACACGAGACTGCGATTGTTGACAGCGGAGTTCACATAGGTGCGGGAACTAAGGTTTGGCATTTCTCACATATCATGTCAGGAGCAAACCTTGGTACGCATTGTAACCTTGGGCAAAATGTATTTATTGCTGCCGGAGTTGAAATCGGGAGTAATGTGAAAATTCAAAACAACGTTAGTGTATATAGCGGTGTCACCCTTGAGGATGATGTTTTTCTTGGCCCTTCTATGGTTTTTACGAATGTAAATACACCAAGAAGTTTTGTTGAGCGCAAGGATTACGCTGAAACTAATGTGGGTAAAGGTGCTTCTATTGGTGCTAATGCAACGGTAGTTTGTGGTAACAACATTGGAGTCTATGCCTTTATAGGTGCTGGTGCCGTTGTAACATCACCCGTTCCCGCCTATGCTTTGATGTATGGCGTTCCTGCAAAACAGCACGGTTGGGTAAGTAGAAATGGTATGAAACTAAAGTTGGATGAAAATGGCTGCGGTATTTGCACTGAGACCCAAGAAAAGTACCAACTGCGAGGTGATGAACTATATCTAATTGAGGGAGAATGAAAGTAGTAACGATCATAGGTGCACGTCCCCAATTCATTAAAAGTGCTCCTGTAAGCATAGCCCTTCAAAGCCTTGGTATAAAGGAGTTTACGATACATACAGGTCAGCATTATGATCCAGAAATGAGTGATGTTTTTTTCGAGGAAATGCACCTGCCACAGCCTGGAGTAAGATTGGATTGTGGTAATTTGGATCACACCTCGATGGTGGGTAAAATGTTATTGGAATTGGCACCAATTTTAGCAAGAGAACAACCCGATTATGTCCTGGTATATGGAGATACGAATTCTACATTGGCCGGAGCATTGGCAGCAACAAAAATGAGAATTCCCTTAGTTCATGTAGAGGCTGGACTAAGATCCTTTAATATGGACATGCCAGAGGAGATGAATAGAATATTGACTGACAGAATGTCGAGCCTTTTATTCACTCCAACAAATACTGCTGATAAAAACCTTCAGAATGAAGGGTTTGATACTTTTCCGGTAAAAATAGTTCAGGTCGGTGATGTCATGTTAGACGCCCTTCATACTTTTCTACCTCAAAGTTCCTATCATTCTTCGATGGGCGAGCTCAATATATTCAGCGCACCTTTTGTTCTAGCTACGATGCACCGTTTCGAGAATGTGAATGATAAGCGCCGACTAAGCCAGTTGGTCGAAGAATTAAACAACGTCCACTATAGTTTAATGCCTGTATGGATGCCCATGCATCCTTCTACGGTCAAAAAACTTAAGGAACACGGATTGATATTAAAAGTACATCAAGGGCCTCCTGTAAGCTATCTACAAATGTTATGGGCGCTAGAGCAATGCGCCTTGGTTCTAACAGATAGTGGTGGATTGCAAAAGGAAGCCTTCTTTATGAAGCGCCCGTGTATCACGTTGAGAAATGAGACAGAGTGGGTGGAGCTTTTAGAAATTGGTGCGAACGAGTTATTTACCTCAAACGACAGCAATCTTGCTAAATCTATAGAACGTATGAAGTCGAAAGAGATTAATTATACTTTTAAGGGTTATGGATCCGGAAATGCAGCATTGCAAATCGTGCAAACCTTGCTTCACCATTCTAAATAGCTTCTAAGAACAGCTGAACATCAGTAATACACTGCGCGTTTAAGTGGTGTCCCATTTGATAAGAATTGAAGCTATAATTAGGATTCATGCCTAGTTTTAGTGCTCCTGCTTCAGCCCATTCAAATGGAATAACAGGATCTGCCATGCCGTGTGTTTGGAGTAGAGGAGTGTCTTTTAGCCAGTTGAATTCAGCCCATTCAGGTAGCATATATCCACTCATAACAACGAATGCATCTGCTTCATAATTCAAGCTGTATATGGACATACTAAGAATCCCACCTTGCGAAAAACCACCGACTATAGTTTTACCTGTAATGTGATTTTCATTTTTCCATGTGTCTAAATCACTCATGACGCTTCTAGAGATATCCTTTACAGCTGCAGGATCAATTATTTTAGTACCATTGGTCCAATCAATATCGTACCAGGCGAATCCTCCTTGATCAAGCGTTTTAGGAGCCTGGAAACAAAGAATGTTCATCCCAGGAAAATAAGGTTGTAGGCTAAAAAGATCATCCTTATTAGAACCATACCCATGCAGCAGCATTAGGGTAGGAGACTCGGGGCTATGTAGGTATGAAACGTGTTCTAGCATTATTCAACGATATCCCAGGTGTGGTCAGCCAACAGCAAGACCTTATGTAAAAAATCATAAGGACATTTCTTCCATTCTTGGGGTCCTATCATACTTAATACAGTCGATGCGTTTTCCCTTTGGTATAGGTAATAGGTGTGATTGATTTCGGGTTTAAATCCCATCTGCGCATTGTAGATGTGCTCGCTCAATTCTTTTCTACGTTGAATTTTCTGTGCTTGCTCAGCCAGCAGTTCTATTTGAGCTCTGATCTGGTCAAGTTGCATGTCCGTCTGCATCTCCATGGCATTGACGTCGAGCGATTTATTCTTGAGAACATCCACGGCTTTAAACGCTGGTGCACTTACACTAGAGCCATAGGGAAGAATATTCGCGTCCTCAGCTATTTTATCTGGATCAATGGGGTTAAATGTGCGCTTCTTTTCAGACATGTGTTAAAAATAAATGATTCCTTCGTCTTTACGTCCAATTTCCTCTGCTATGCCAGTAGCAAATCTCAAGGATGTTGCAAGTGCTAATAAAGCATCAAACTGGTGCCAATTATCTATACTATTATTTGTGTTAATCCCAAGCGAATGGTCCTTACTTAAATGTTCAAACGCCTCTGATAGATATTCCCGGGACTTCTTGTATAATTTAGGGTCTAATGCGATTTTCTGAGCCATTAACTTAGGGTAAACCTCAATTACAGTGGAGGAAAGTGACTGTTCTGCCCATGATTTAAGTTCCATAGCCCTCGCTGTCAATCCTCCTAAAAATAAAGGACTCATGGCACCTACCTGTTGATCACATTCTCTGTAGTGGTAGTTCTTCGTCCCTAGCAATCCCTTATAGACTCCAGGTAAACTTAACGGCGCATCTATACCAATAACATCTGGATTAAACCGCGCTAGGATTTCCTTCAACCAAAGATCCGCGCTTTTCTTCTTTTCGCTTTGAAAGAGATGAATCACTCCAGTTGAATCACTCACCGCTAGAGCTGTAAAGCCTGAAAGCTTGCTGCCAAAGTCTATACCAACGACTACTTTTTCCATACTCCGAAAACTTCTTCTACCTTCTTAATTCGGTAATCAAAGATTTCTTGAAGCTTAGACTTCACTAGGATAGGATGTGCAATTTTTCCTAAAATCCCAAATGGAATCTTGTAACTCACACGATCAAGCATCTCTACACCGCCATCAATTTCCTTGAAGTGATGTTCGTGATGCCATATTGAGTAGGGTCCCACGCGCTGTTCATCCACAAAATAGTGAGGAGCATGCACTTGGGTGATTTCCGTCGTCCAATTCATTTTAATACCCAATAACGGACTCACTCTGTAATGAATGAATAAACCGGGATACATTTCATTAGGGACTTCAGACATGATGTCAAACCCCATGTAGTCGGGGGTTATTGTCGCTAAATTACTGGGATTTTGAAAGAAATCCCATGCTTCTTGAATGCTTATAGGAAGTCTTTGAGTGCGTTCTAATGTATACATGTGTCAGCTTTTGTTGTCTTTACAACACGGCTCGCGTTATTGAGTTCATGACGCGGGTGAAACGATTTCATGTTAGATTCGTTTCATTTGTTGCTTTATGTACTTTGTCTGTTCAGCGAGCGCATTTTTCGTGTCCAAGCGTTTTACCTCGGTAAGTAGTATCTGAGCTTCTTTTTTGCGACGTTTAGACAATGCTATTCCCGCGAGATTAAGCTTTGCCAGGGCCTTGTCTTGGTCCATTCGGAGACCAGTATTCAAAGCTCTTTTAAGCAATGTCTCAGCTTTCCCTACTTTTCGTTGACTCTCGATCATTCCCAACAGAAGATAATAGTAGGCCAGTTGTCCTCTAATTAATGATTTTTCCGGCGAAGAAATGCGCAATAATGATTTCTCAGCCTTAGCAACATCGCTTTTTCTCATGTGGTAGAGCGAAATTAAGATCCGTTCGTTTCTGAAGTATGTGAACAAGACAATAGCAGCTGGGAGTAGTAGAGCAATGCCATTACCTATCTCACCATCTACAAATTGCCATACTGACCAGCCGAAAATTGCGGCAGTTAACCCTAAACGTATTATTTTACTTAACATCTGCTTATTTTTGAATATCGCAAAGAAACAAAGAAATGAGCAGAACTGATTGGAGAACCTTGAGCTTCGAAGAAAAACAAAAATTCTACGACAAATTGTCGGGGGAAATAAGCCTTCACAAAAGGCAGCTCTTTCGTCAAAAAGTACGACTTAGAACCCGTCACTTTTCACTTGCCCTAGAAGATATGATGATGAGTCAGAATGCATCAGCTCTTATGCGTACTGCAGATGCATTCGGAGTTCATAGAGTAGATGTTTATGATAAGAATGAAAAGTTCCGAGTGAGCTCT
>CAJJCK010000012.1 GCA_905182675.1 uncultured Cryomorphaceae bacterium
ATATACTTGAGTTTATTGGCCGTACCTACAGTGCAGATCGAATAAAAATCGCAGTTACTGGAGCTTTTGGACTGGAGCGCACAAAGCGAATGGTCGAGGAGTATTTTGGACCTTGGAAGCCTGCTAAAACTACTTGGCAGAATACCTTCAAGGGAGAGTTTAAACCTGAGAAAATAGTAGAACCTGTCGCTCAATTTCAGGACCACTACATGATCGGATGGCGCATTCCTGGCATTTTCGATGAAAAAAGACATGCACTCGTATTGCTCAACAATGTACTAGGAGGACCTGCGATGAACAGCAGGCTAGGGTTGAACATACGTGAGAAACATGGGATAGCGTACAATATTGAAAGCTACATGAACCTCTACACGGATATTGGTATGCTTGGCGTATATCTAGGATGTGATTCAGCCCAAACAAAAAGAGCCACAGCCCTTGTCGCAAAGGAGATAGAAAAGTTTCAAAACAAACCCCTAGGAACGCTACAGCTGAGTAAGGCTAAAAATCAATTTCTAGGCCAGATGGCCTTGGGAGAAGAGAACGGATTGAACTCCGCTATAGGCGCCGCTAGATCCCTACTACACTTTGGTAAGGTTAATACCTTTCAGCATGTAATCGGTAAAATCAGGGACATCACATCTGAAGAAATCAGGGATGTTGCAAATGAGTTCCTTACTCCAGATAAATCGTATGAATTACTTTACAAAAAACCGTAATTCATGGAATTCTTAAGTGATGACATCCATGCTTACATCAGTGAGCATACAACAAAGGCACCAGGTTTTCTAGACGATCTTGAACGCGAAACGTGGTTGAAAGTAATCATGCCAAGAATGTTAAGCGGACATGTACAAGGGCAAATTCTCAAGACCTTGTCCCTGATGAAAGCACCCACCTATATTTTAGAGGTTGGTACTTTTACGGGATACGCATCACACTTCTTAGCTGAGGGTCTTACCGAAAACGGAGAGTTTCACGCGATTGAAATCAATGAAGAGTTAGAGCCTATTATCAAAAAATACTGGTCACTCAGTCCAAAGCATGAGCAAATGCAGCTTCATATAGGGCCAGCTTCTAAGTTACTAGAGCAAATTCAGCGCCCCTGGGACCTGGTCTTCTTAGATGCCGACAAGAAGGGCTTATTAGCCTACTATGAATTATTGATTCCTTTACTTCCTGTAGGGGGGATATTACTCGTAGACAATATCCTGTGGTCTGGTAAAGTTGTAGAGGAATTGGCCACTAATGACAAGGACACAAAAGCCATCCTTGCACTCAATAAACACATCAATAATGACCCACGTGTAGAACAAGTTATTCTAAGCGTTCGCGATGGAATTATGATGGTAAGAAAAATATAGATTTTTTTAGTGGTATTCTGTATCTTGTACCTTCAATTCATATTATAAAAACGACTTATGAAAAAAGTTTTACTCCTTGCCGCAGTGGCACTAGGGTTGAGTACAATGGGTCAAGACGCAATGAACAGCCGTTTATTGCAGACCGAGATCACTCCAACCTCAGCAGCTAAAGAAAAAGTAGAAGACATCCTCATCAATAGAGGTGGCGCATTAGACGCAAACTACGACTACACTGATTTCCTATACCAGTTCTACAGCTCAGACATGGTATTAGGTGCTATCACTACAACACCAGATTCTTCTACTGTAATCGTATACAGTGATGGAACTCCTGGATACTCTTACAACCATGCGGTTGGGGCAGTATATGACTTTAACTATTACGGTTGGGGTGACAATGAATTCAACGAAACAGATCAAGTAACTATTGATTCTTTATTCGTTATTGGTGGTTATGATATCTATAACAGTTCTGATACTGATAAAATTCGGTTTACAATATTCAAAGGGGCAAACAGCTTTGCCGCACCATTCTCAGGTGTACAATATAATGCAGGTACTTTCGCCGCTTTAGATGTGGCAGCAACGCCAACTGCTAAAACCATGGATTATGCTGGTAGCGCTTCTGATGGCAACCAAGGTGGCCCTACTGCAAGTAATACGTTGACTATTGACTACACATTGAGTGCTGCTGATACTTCAGTTGCCGTTGTTGGTGTGGAAGTTCCTAACGGTGGCTTAACGATGAATGGTAACGAGTTATTAGGGATCTTTATTGAGTACCTACCAGGTGGAAATACAACATCTGATACGATTAACTACCAAACAGCTTCAGGTGATATTAACCCTTTTGCGTTCTATTACTACCGCGAAGGAAACACCAGTGCACCTCAAGGGTATTTTATCCAGGATTATGACAGCACATCAACGAACTGTTCGAACTTCTTGTTCAATGAAACGCGCTACGCTGCACACGCTGGGACTTCAGCTTGGAGAAATGACCAAACGAGTATCAACATGAACTACTCACACCTTATTTGGGTGGCTGCTTCTGGTACTTCTACTATGACTATTCAAGATGCGGACCTTTCTACCGTTTCTGTATTCCCTAATCCATCTAATGGAGTAGTGAACGTAGAGCTAAACGCTACAACATCTGCTGCAGTCACTGTGGTTGACGTTCTAGGTCAGGTGATTTACTCCGCGAATACAAATTTCGTAGCAGGCCAGCGTCAAATGATTGACCTAAGCAACAACGCAAAAGGTATGTACATCCTATCTATTGAAGGTGAAGGTGTAAATACTGTAGAGCGTATTACAATCAAGTAATCCCTCATTTGCATAACACATTCCCCAGCCCGGGCTCCAATGGAGCCCGGGCTTTTTTTTGTAAACCAAAAAAATCGCGCTAAAAGCGCGATTTAAAATTCATGTAGTAGACCGTAAGATTGGTTTTCTGGGGTGCCTATTTTCTCAAAGCGGCCCTCACCTGTTTGAATAACTTTGATTTGAATACATATTCCTCCACATCAGCGTTAGTACTGCCTAAAACTTCGTTATTCGTGCCTTCCCATACTTTGTAACCGTCTTTCATAAAGACTACATGATCACCTATCTCTAGCACAGAGTTCATGTCGTGCGTATTGACTATGGTCGTCATATTAAATTCGTGGGTCAATTCTTGAATCAATTGATCAATCACTATCGCAGTCTCTGGGTCTAAACCAGAATTAGGCTCATCACAGAATAAATACTTTGGATTCATTGAAATCGCACGGGCAATAGATACACGCTTCTGCATTCCTCCAGATATTTCAGCTGGGAACATATCGCCGGAACCTTGAAGTCGCACACGATCCATGACAAAACTTACACGCTCATCCTTTTGGTGCTCTGTCATATTAGAGAACATATCCAAAGGAAATCTGATGTTCGCAGCAACACTCATGCTGTCAAATAAAGCACCACCTTGAAACACCATCCCAAGCTCTTGACGTAAAAGCTTGCGACGTTCTTTTGTCATTTGGCCTAGAATTTCATCACCATAATGAATACTCCCCTGGTCAGGATCATAGAGGCCTAATATGGTTTTTAAAAAAACAGTCTTACCTGATCCGGAACGGCCAATGATGAGGTTCGTCTTTCCTGGGATGAAATCAACATCAATTCCCTTCAGAACCTGATTATCTCCGAATTGTTTGTGGATGCCTTTAACCTGTATCATGCGTTCAAGATTAAATCGGTCAAGACATAATTCGCTAAAATGATGGCTAAACAAGAGCGTACTACCGCGTTAGTGCTTGCTACACCGACCTCAACAGCTCCACCCTTAACCGTATAACCACAATAGGCACTGATGCTACCTATGATGAAGGCATAAGCAACAGTTTTTATGAGTGCGTAAAACGTATAAAACGGCATAAACTCCATTCTATATCCAATCAATGTATCTGAAAATGATATGAGTCCCAACGCACCTCCCACCATATAACCTCCCCACAACCCAAGAGCTATGGATAAGATAATGAGTATTGGGTTAAATAGGAGTTGGGCTACTATTTTAGGCAGTATTAAAAAGCTTGCACTATTTACTCCCATTACCTCTAACGCATCAATCTGCTCAGAAACCCTCATAGTACCTAGACTAGATGCGATATTTGACCCCACTTTTCCAGCTAAAATCAAGCTAATTACGGTAGGGCTAAACTCTAAGGTGATAGATTCGCGCGTCGCTATTGCGATGTAGTAAGCAGGAATAAGTGGGTCACTTAAATTAAGTGCCGTTTGAATAGTTACCACAGCACCCATGAATACTGAAAGTATCGCTACGATACCAATAGAATCTAAACCCAACAGTCTAATCTCCTGAAGCAAAGCCCGGTAAAAGATTATCCAGCGGTCCGGACGTCTAAAGACTTTAGACATCAACATGGCATAAGCACCAATTCCTTCAAAAAAGTTCGTGATCATGTGGCTAATTTACATTTTCTTTGAAGTACAAACTCCTTTACTATGAAGAGAATTGCCATTATTTCCGTTGTGTTTATAGCACTTGCCTTGAGCAGTTGTGGATCGAGAAGAGACTGTGATTGTCCATCATTCTCTTCTATTGATCAGAATGAATCCACTTCGCAAGGATAAATGGACTTTGATCCTCTACTTCCTTATTTACCCGAAGGCGATTTCATTCCCTTGTTAAACAAATGGCTTGAGAAAGAGAAATTCGAGCTCATTCTGCACCGTCCTCGTGCTACGAAGCTTGGAGATTTCAGACCTCCGCAACAGGGTAGTATAGCTAAAATCACCCTCAACAGTAATCTAGGACCTTACCAGTTCCTAACCACGCTGACCCATGAGATTGCACATTTGAAAGTCTGGAATGCACATGCACGTAAAGCGTCACCGCATGGAATAGAGTGGAAAACTGTTTTTGGTGAGATGCTTCAAGAATTGGCAATTTATCAGATATGGCCGGAAGCATACCTTGCGGCCATATTAAGACATGCCAACAGACCTAAATCTTCTGTAGGCGCGGACCCAGATTTACAGAAAGTAATCTTACGATTAGACCATAACAGTGAAGTATTTCTGCTGCAAGATGTCCTAAACGGAGCAAACTTCATCTTTAAAGGGCGGGCTTTTAAACGACTCGAAAAAAGACGTACACGAGCATTAGTTTTAGAAATCTCTTCTGGAATGAAATACACTATTCCTCTAGTCGCCCAAGTTGAGCCGCAGGATTAGTACATTTGCATCAAATTCGTTTCTCATGGCAAAGAACATCTTCTCCACAGGATATACTCTAGGCATTCTAGGGGGTGGCCAATTAGGCAAAATGATGCTGTACACTGCCCGCAAGTTTGACATCCGTACGAGAGTATTAGATCCTAGTCCCGATGCACCTGGTCAATATGGAGCGCACGAGTTCGTGATTGGAGATTTAATGGATTATCAAGCAGTGATGGATTTCGGGGCACATTGCGACACATTGTGTATTGAAATCGAATCTGTCAATGTGCAAGCATTAAGAGATCTACGGTCCATGGGCAAGAAAGTTCATCCAAACCCGGATAGCCTGGAGATCATTCAAAATAAGACGAAACAAAAAAAATTCTACGCTGACCACGGTATTCCAACAGCAAAGTTTGAAATGGTCCATGGACATGATGAGCTTAAGTCAATATTATCTAACTGGAACCTACCGTTTGTATGGAAAGCATCCACAGGTGGTTATGATGGTTTTGGTGTTATTGTTTGCAGGTCGACAGCGGATGTCAAGCTTATCCCTGATACCCCTGGAATGCTGGAGGACTTCGTTGATTTCGATTTAGAAGTAAGCGTTATTGTTGCTCAAAATGAAAGTGGCGACATTAAAACCTTCCCTGTTGCCGATCAAGAATTTCACCCAACCGCCAATCAAGTGGAATATGTGTTGTGTCCATCTGTGTTGACAGAAGATATGCAGCGTAGAGCTCAGGAAATAGCAATTAGAACCGCCAAGGCCTACGATATTTGTGGCTTATTAGCGGTGGAACTCTTCGTTACACCCTCTGGAGAAATCATGGTTAACGAGGTAGCTCCTAGGCCTCATAACAGCGGTCATCATACCATAGAGGCTTGTTATACATCTCAGTTTGAGCAGCATATTAGGGCTGTCTTGGATTTGCCGTTGGGCTCCACTGAATTAAAGTGTTCTGCAGTTATGGCGAATCTTGTGGGAGCCGAGGGGTATTCGGGTAATGTGATTTACGATGGCTACAATGATCTACTGGGCGAGGCAGGGATCAATATTCATATTTATGGCAAAGCACAAACCCGTCCATTTAGAAAAATGGGGCATGTGACTGCCATTTCCAATTCACGCGAAGAAGCAAGAGTAAAAGCAGAATGGGCAAAGAATAGTATCTTGGTCAAAACTCAAGACAACGCTTTAGGGCAAAAGCTATAGACAATGGTAGGAATCATCATGGGCAGTACATCAGATCTGCCGATCATGCAACAAGCAATAGACGTACTCACAACTCTTCAAATAGCCTTTGAAGTAGACATTGTTAGCGCACACCGCACCCCTGAGAAATTGATGGATTACGGGACAAACGCACACCTTAGAAATATTAAAGTCATCATTGCTGGTGCTGGTGGCGCGGCGCATTTACCCGGGATGATCGCTTCATTAAGCCCACTCCCTGTTGTAGGTGTTCCCATAAAGAGCTCCAACTCAATTGATGGATGGGACAGCGTTTTGTCTATTCTTCAGATGCCAGGTGGTGTGCCGGTAGCAACAGTTGCACTCGACGGAGCAAAAAATGCAGGAATACTCGCAGCGCAGATAATTGGATCCTCTGATAAAGAGGTTTTAGACCGTATAATGGCCTACAAAGAAGATCTTAAAGTCAAAGTCTTAAAAGGAGCTGAGGAAGTCAAAGCAAACTATAATCGTTAGCGATTATAGGCACTGGCTCATCGTTATTAGCTTATTACAAGCTCTTTAAATGCTGCACTAGAATCTCTTTCTTCCTATTGCTTACGGGCACTGTAGATCCTTCAGTTAAAAGCAAGTATCCGCCGTCAGCACTTACGTATCTAGAAATCATTTCAAGGTTTACAAGGTGACTCTTATGTACTCGCTCGAAGCCTGCGGGTCTTAATAAGGTCTCATAGTCCTTCATGGTTTTTGAAGCCAGCACACTGGTTTTATTCTTTAAAAAGAATTGGGTATAATTTGAGCTGCTCTCGCACCGTACAATCTCATTTACATTGAGAATATACATTCCTTCCGTCGTAGGAATGACTAATTTTTTAGGGGCGCCCTTTGCTGCCTGAGTAACTACCTCCTGACGGTCTGTGCTTACACGTTCACCTGCTTTGCGAACTGCCAACACTAAATCCTCAGCATCGATTGGCTTCAATAAATAATCCAGGGCAGCGTATTTAATAGCTTGTACTGCGAACTCGTCGTGGGCAGTTGTAAAAATGAGTGATGGAAGCTCATCCCCATTCCACTGGTCTATCAGGTCAAAGCCACTTTCCCCATTTAAGTTGACATCTAAGAATACCACATCCACCTCTTCCTCATGTAAGACAGCGAGGGCTTCTTTTACGCTCCTGCACATTCCAATTATAGTGACTTCCGGGCAAAATAGGTTCAACTTACCTTTCAGACTTTCTAGTACTGGCTGTTCGTCGTCTAATAATAGTACATTCATGGAAGTGACATAAATTGATTTAACTAAATCTAAGATTTAATCTAATGCATGAGTACTCAAAATGAGTGAAACGTGGGTTCCGAAAATTGAAGAGTCCATAGTACTCGAAATAATGCTCATCTGAAAGACCGATTGATGCTTCTTACTAAGCAATTCAAGACGCTCCTCTATAATTGCAAGCCCATGAGACTGATCTGTACCTAATACCTTCTGATAGCCAGGTCCATTATCTTTAACCGTTACGAGAATACCGTCAGAGGTCGCTGAGACATGAACCTTTATCGCAGCATCTAAGTTTAACTGCATGTTAGGCCTGACGGCATGCTGAACCGCATTTTCAATGATGGGTTGCAACAGCAATGGCGGTAGAAAGGTGTCAAATTGATCAATCTCATCATCAACAACCATATCGAAATCAAACGACCCATAACGCAGCTCACATAATGCAATATATTGCTTTAGCAACTCTACCTCATCAGCTAAAACCATCGTGGTGCTTCTAGATCCATCTAGTGTCAAGCGCATAAGTTTAGCCAGTTTTCCCATATAATTCACGGCATCTTTAGGCTGGTTTGTGAAAATGAAATTAGAGATCGCATCCAATGCGTTAAACAAAAAGTGCGGATTCATTTGACTGCGTTTACTGGCCAATTCAGCATCTGCCAAACGCTCGGTTAATTCTAACTTCGCGTCTGCTTTTTGTCGTAATTGGCGCTGCCAAAAAATAACGATTGCAGAAATCAAGAGAATAATGACGCTCCAAAATATTGGTCTTTTATACCACGGAGCGCGAATGAGATAGGACAATCGCATAGAATTCGCCCCCTGAAAATCGAGTCGAGTACTCAGTTGCACATCCAACTCATACTTACCTGGAGCAGGATGGTCGAAAATTACAGGAGACGTAGGGTCCCATATTTGCCAATCTTCCCCATTGAAACTATAACGAGCTAAAACCGGACTTGCACTAGCTAATTTTATGTCTGCCGCAAAACCAATAGAATGTGGAGCAATTTGCAATTCATCAAATGATGCCACCGGCAAACCATCTTCTGTAAAACTCAAATCCCATTTGGATATAGGGCTTGGTAATCCACGATTAGCAAAGGCGTATACTCCGTTTGGAGTCGCCACCCATAATTCGCTTCCAATAAGAGCTACATCATAATTGCCTGGCTTTGGCGGCATGAACCCTCTGCTTCTACCAATCAAAAATTGTGCTGTGTCATTTCGGATTGCTACTAGTCCTTTAGATGAAATTTGGTACTCCATATTACCAATAGTATCAGCGGAATACAAATCAGTATTTTTCTCTACAACTCTCTGAGTAATCGGTGCAACATCATCAGAAGACCAGTCTCCCGAAAGAATTTTATTTAAGGGTATTGAGCCAATTGGCGTTCTTGCCATAGCACCATCAAAAGAGAAAATAGGCATACCTCCACCTACCTTATGCCAGTGCCCTCTCCATGAATAATATCCACCTTCCGTGCTGAGCAATAAACCCTCTTGGGTTGGTGCAATGTCGAAGATCAAGCCTTTAAAGGTCGTTTCATCTAAGAGCATACCTTCTTCTGAATAGATCAAAAGTTTTGGACCAGTTCTTAAAAAAACTACCCCGGATTTTAGATCGGGGAAAGGCGCCAACTCCGTACTTGAAAATCGCCAAAAACCTGAAGCCTCACTATACTTGATCTTAGCGTAATCGCTGTATTGAACTTTTAATAAGCCCTCTGTTACGATGAAATTCGTACCATTGGCATTGGTAAGGTCCAGCGGATACGACTGAAGAACACCCACTGTTAACGGCACTAAAGAATCCGATACTACGGTAAATCCAAATACCGTCTTGCGTGAATAGTTTGCAAACTGCTCAGAGGCGACGATGCTGTTTTCTACCAGTTCAAAGACCCCTGAACCCTGCGTTCCTATATACAATCGCTCTCCATGCCACGCAATGCTAATCACTGGATCAGAAGGGAAACCTTCGGCTGGACCAAAAGATTGCCCGTAGGTGAACATGGGAATCAAAACGAGTAAAAACAAACATCTAATCTTCATACCACAATGTTAGCGAAAAGGAAGATGCGTAGGGGTCTACTTTATCTGAATTTCACAAGATATATGTAACTCTAAGTCATCAAAATCAGTCCAGGTATTCTGGAGCATTTCGCGCTCGTTGAGCAATTGGGGTTTACGTTGTTATAAACAGTGACTGCAAGTCTACGGTCCTCATTAGTCTATATTTCTCTGCTCAAAAAATTATAGTTATCCGATTTTATGTCCGCAACGTTGAATGACTTTTAGTATTAATTTTTACTTAATCTACTCACATCATGTATTAGCAAATACTTATATTCGCGTTTTTGTACCAACTACCATTTATGAACTATACATTCCGTCAACTTGAAGTTTACCATGCGGTTGGGAGCCTATTGAGTTTTACCAAGGCAGCAGCAAAACTGTATCTCACTCAACCTGCGGTTAGCATTCAGTTCAAGACATTCTCCCAACAATTTGACTTTCCACTTATAGAATACCAGAGCAAGAATATGGTTCTTACAGAGCTTGGTGAAGAGGTTTTCATACGGGTCAAACAGATACTAGATCATGCAGCTGCCCTCAGTACTTTTAATACGAGTTTAAAAGATAAACTTGCCGGGACATTGACCATATCTGTGGTGAGTACGGGTAAATATATCATGCCTTACATCGTAAAAACCTTCATTGACGCTCATCCGGATGTAGATTTAGTAATGGATGTTAATAATCGCTTGAAGGTTATAGAATCTCTAGAAAAAAATAGTGTTGACTTTTCCCTGGTGAGTGTACTGCCGAAAAACTTACCTGTCAAAACGCTTGAGCTCATTCCGAATGAATTATACCTCATGGGAAGTCCAATGCAAAAGAAGCTCTGGAAAACGCATAACATGAGTCAAATGACTTATCTCTTACGTGAAAGGGGGTCTTCAACTAGAAGTCATATGGAAAAATTCTTATCAATGATCCGGGTAACGCCTAATAAAAAAGTGGAATTAACATCCAACGAAACCGTAAAGCAAAGTGTGATCGCTGGATTGGGCATTTCTGTTATGCCAGTAATAGGAATAACAAGAGAACTTAATGAAGGTACTGTTGTAATCATTCCGCATCCAAAACTACCCATCAAGACAAATTGGAACTTAATCTGGCGTCAGCAAAAGGAGCTAACACCAGTTG
>CAJJCK010000013.1 GCA_905182675.1 uncultured Cryomorphaceae bacterium
TATGGTGAATGGAACGTTTAATAATTTCGCAATCGTACGCGCCATCAATGTCTTTCCTGTTCCGGTATTTCCTACCACAACAATGTTGGACTTGTCAACCTCAGGAGCATCTTTTAACGGTACTAAACCAATTCTCTTGTAGTGATTATACACTGCCACAGCAAGCGTACGCTTCGCTGGCTCTTGACCAATAATGTATTCGTCTAAGTGCGCCTTGATTTGAGACGGTGTGAAATCAAACTCCAGCTTCGCAGCTACCTCTAAGGGATTCGTTTGTGGCTTGTCAGATAACTCAGCATGTAAAATACCTCCAGCTTGATCCACACAACGGTCACAAATATGGGCATCCACACCAGCGATCATCATTTCTGTCTCAGCTTTACTTCTTCCGCAGAAGGAGCACTGTAGATTGTCTTTTTCTTCGCTCATTAGCTAGCCTGAGTCTTACCAAGCAGAATTTCGTCTACCATACCGTAAGTCTTTGCTTCTTCGGCAGTCATCCAGTAGTCACGATCAGAATCATGCTGTACTTTATCAAACTCCTGACCACTGTGGTGTGAGATGATACTATAAAGCTCCTTCTTCAATTTCAAAATCTCTTGTAGCGTGATTTCCATGTCTGAAGCCTGGCCTTGAGCGCCACCCATAGGCTGGTGAATCATCACACGACTGTGTTTCAATGCAGATCGCTTTCCCTTAGTTCCTGCACACATTAAAACCGCACCCATAGATGCTGCCATACCTGTACAGATAGTCGCTACATCTGGATTGATCACTTGCATGGTGTCGTAAATACCCAGTCCCGCATATACAGAACCACCTGGAGAATTGATATAAATCTGAATATCCTTCTTTGCGTCTGCACTTTCCAGGAACAGCAACTGTGCTTGAACGATGTTTGCTACTTGATCGTTGATGCCAGTCCCCAAAAATATAATGCGGTCCATCATCAAGCGAGAGAAAACATCCATTTGAGCAACATTCATCTGACGCTCCTCAATGATGTAAGGCGTTAATGATGCATCAATATATTGATCCACATACATGCTCTGTATACCGACATGTTTCGTAGCGTATTTCTTAAATTCTTTTCCGAAATCCATATGAAAAATAGGTTTAATGTAATGACACCTCTTTCAAGGTTATTGTTCTAAAGTTAGGACTTTTCTGTAACCAATTTAATGAATTGGTCATAGGTAACCGCCTTCTCCTCCACTTTGAAATTTTCCTTGTAGTGCGCCATTAGTTTAGCGTTGTATACTTGGTCATTGATTCGACGTGCTTCTTCTTCATTCTTTAAAGCGTTTTCAGCAATGCCTTTCAACATTTCATCATCCATCGCATCCTGACCATATTGTTGAAACTGAGCCTTTACTAATTCAACCGTATGGTTGAGTAAGTCGTCATTCGTTACAGAAATCTCCGCACCTGTTATGACTGCATTTTCTATCAACTGGTAACGAAGTCCTTTTTCAGTTTTTTCCCAATCCGCTTCAATCTCTTCAGCAGTTAAAGGTTTGTCCCCTGAAGTACGCATCCATTTTTTAAGAAATGACACGGGTAGATCAAACTTTGTTTTTTCTAGCAAATGCTCTGCAACGTTATTTAAGAAGAACTGGTCCGCTTCGTTTTGATACATGCGCTCCGCCTCTTCCTTCATTTTTGCACGCATCTCATCTTCAGTCGTCACCATGCCTTCACCGTACACCTTGTCATAAAACTCTTGATTGAGTTCCGCAGGCTCCATTCTCATGATGTTTTTCAATTCAAATTGAAGTGTGCCTGATGATGCTTCTAGTTGAGCGTCAGTAACACCCAAAAGGCCTGCTACGTTATAGTCTTTGACGAATGATTTAGCAATATTCATTGGGAAATGGTCCCCCATAGTCGCTTTTGTCAGCTCCACTTGCACCTTCTTTGTTTTCAGATTTGTACCCAAAAACTGTGTATCAGCCTTAACGATCCCACCCACAACAGCATTTCCGTCAGCATCAACTTCAGTGAAAGTTCCGTAGAACATATCGGAAGGCTCTGGAGACTCAGGACTTGACATTTTTCCGTAACGATTACGGATATCTTCAACATAAGTGTCAATCACTTTTTTATCAGCACTAATCTTAACGCCATCTACTTTATTACGCTTAGATACTTTAACCTCAAACTCTGGACTTAGCCCCAGCTCGAAAGCAAAAGTGTAAGTACCCGGAGTATCAAAATCTAATTCCGCCTGCTCGATAGGCAGTGGATTACCTAGAATGTTTAATTTCTCTTTTTGGATATAGTCGTAAATACCATCCTGAAGCATCTTATTGATCTCTTCAATCAATACGGCTTTTCCATATTGCTTTTTAACCAAACCCATCGGCACTTTACCTGGACGGAATCCCGGTATCTTTGCCGTTTTGCGGTAATTAAGTAACACTGAGTCTACCTTTGATTGGTAGTTTTCCGGAGCGATTTCAATGTTAACCAACAGGTTTAGGGCGTCTACTTCGTTCTTGGTAATATTCATTCTAAGTCCAATTTTGTTTTTTCTTCCTCTCAATTAAGGGCTGCAAAGGTAGTAACAAATTGCCTTTTATGGGCTTAGCAAAACAGATCAAGCTTTTCATTTCCTTTAACGTTTGATAAGGGGCTTTGATAATGCAAAGATTGTAACTTGCTTATATCTATGATTAAACAACTTATGCAGCGTAAAAACATTAAATACCTACTGCCTCTGCTTGGAGGAGCACTACTGATTCTTGGTTTCAAATGGTTTGGACCACAAGAAGACAAAGAATCTGTCATCTTTGCACTAGTAAGGGATGCGCTTACAACCATGCACCTTCAACCGAAGGATATGAATGACGAATTAAGTGCAGAAATTTTTGATTCCTACCTGGAGACATTAGACTTCAACAAGCTTTTTTTCACAAAGGGAGAAGTAGATGAACTGTCTTATTACAGAACTGCATTAGATGAAGCGTTTTATGCCACCAATACGCAGTTTTTTGAATTGAGTTTCAACAAAGTGAGCGAAGGCATAAAGCGGTCAAAAGGTATTTTCACCACACTTCTTGAAAGTCCATTAGACTACGGTCCTGTTGAACAGATGATTAGTAATCCGGAAAAGCGCGATTTTGCTGCTAATGAAGATGAGCTTATCAAGCAATGGGAAAAACATTTAAAGTGGCGGATTTTAAGTAGGGTTTACGAAAAGGACGAAGCTCAGAAAGAAGACGCTAAAACGGATGAAGAAATAGTGATCAAGGATTTCTCTTCTTTAGAAACTGAATCACGTGAAAAGGAATTAGAAACGCAACAGGAGTGGTTTGATAACTTAATGGACATCACACGCCTAGAATGGTTTGGCATGTATATGAATGCCTATTGTGAATCTTATGATCCGCACACCTCCTACTTGGCACCTCAACAAAACGAAAACTTTGAGCTGAGTATGACAGGCCAGTTTGAAGGAATTGGTGCTCAATTAAAACAAGATGGCGACTACATCGGAATTGAGAGAATCATCGCAGGGTCTGCATGTTGGAGACAAGGCGACCTAGAAGCTGGAGATCGCATCATCGCCGTTGCTCAAGGAGATCAAGAAGCCGTGGACGTTGTAGGCTATAAGGTTCGTGATGGCATAAAATTAATACGCGGTAAGAAAGGTACAGAGGTGAGGCTTACGGTCAAGAAAAAAGACGGTTCGCGCGAGATCATTCCTATCATCAGGGATGTAGTAGAGTTGGAAAGCACATTTGCAAGAAGTGCGATTCTTGATGGTCAAGTGTTCAAGAAAATGGATAGTGTAATCGTAAGAACAGAAGATGTAGGTGTACGAACAGGATACATTAAACTTCCTAAGTTTTATGTCAACTTCTACAATGAATCCAACCACAATGCTGCAGAAGATGTAAAAAATGAAATCATCAAACTCAAAGAACAAGGAGTAGATGGAATCATTCTTGACTTAAGAAATAATGGTGGAGGCTCCTTACAAGCAGCTACGGAGATTGCTGGACTATTCACTGAAAAAGGTCCTATGGTCCAAGTAAAGAATTTTCAAAGCGGTACACGCGGTAAAGGCAATAGTGATCCAAAGATATATTGGGATGGGCCATTGGTGGTTTTAATCAACAACTATAGTGCATCAGCCTCTGAAATCGTAAGTGCTGCACTCCAAGACAGACACCGAGCTTTGATTGTAGGGCCTGCAAAAAGCACTTTCGGTAAAGGAACCGTGCAGAACATGTTTGACCTCGACCGTGCTGTTAGCGGCCCTCTAAACGATCTAAAACCGCTCGGTGCTATTAAAATTACAACTGAAAAGTTTTATCGAATATCTGGAGGAACGACCCAGCTACAAGGAGTCGTACCAGACATTTCATTACCTGGAGCTTATGATAAAATTGAGATTGGCGAAAAAGAATATCCAAACGCGCTTCAAGTAGACTTTGTTTCACGGGCGAAATACAACGAAATCAACGCGTGGGATCAAAAGTTTGAAAAGGCTAAAAATAGCGCCGCCAAAAGACTGGAAAACAACGCTTCATTTAAAGATTTTGTCAGCTATGCAGATTGGATTTCTTCGAGTAGTAAAGACCAGTTAATAACACTAAACTATCAAGATTACGCAGCTGTTCAAGACTCTATAAGAGCAGCTGGGAAGCAATACAAAAACATAAATAGACTACGAGACAGCGCTGGAGTTGTAGCGTTGCCAGATCATTTGGTCATGTTCGAAACAGATAGTGTACAGAAAGATATTTACACGAAGTGGTTCAAATCATTATCTAAAGACCTGGTAATCAGGGAGAGTTTGAATATTATTTCAGATCTAACGAAATAAGCCGTTACGCGATTATGCCACGATCTGCCATGTTTAAAGCCTCCATAATCACGTTATCGTTCATTGTATTTTGTGCGCTATTTGCAGATGTCTTGGTACTGGATCATAGCCCCAATGCCAATAAGATGGACCTGGAACACACATTGCTTGAGCCTGGCTCAAAAACTGCTCAGGGCACTCACTATTTTGGAACAGATAAATATGGCAGAGATCATTTTTCTCGTGTTTTACTTGGCAGTAGAATAAGCCTGGGTGTTGGATTGGTTTCAGTTTTAGTGAGCATCATCATCGGAATTCCAGTAGGAGCGTGTGCCGGATATTTCGGTGGCAGAATAGATGCTGTTTTGACGTGGCTTATGTCTGTTTTATGGTCCATTCCAACGTTACTACTGGTGATTGCACTGACCTTTGTGCTCGGCAAAGGACTGTTTCAAGTATTCATTGCCGTTGGACTGACTATGTGGGTGGAAGTTGCCCGGGTTATCCGTGGCCAATTTTTAGCTGAGAAAAACAAAGAATATGTGGAAGCCGCGCAAGTTCTAGGATTCAGCAGAGCTCATATTATTTTTAAGGAAATTCTCCCAAATACCTTAGGACCATTGGTAGTGATCTGTGCTACAAATTTTGCCAGTGCGCTCTTGATTGAGAGTGGATTGAGCTTTTTGGGAATTGGAGCGCAACCTCCACTACCATCATGGGGTGGAATGATCCGAGATTATTACCCCTATATCATCATGGGCAAAGGATATTTGAGCTTAATCCCAGGGGCATTGATCGCTCTTTGTGTCCTCAGCATTAATGGCATCACAACTGCCATAGGCAAATAAACTATTGAGGTCGATAATGCTCATTTAAGGGCAAGGGATGAGGAACCTTATCTGCGACATGTGTTTCTAGTATTCCTAAAAACTCATCGCGGTCTATATCCCAAGCACCTAAACTGCAAAGGTGTTCTGTTGGGAGCTGGTTATCAACATAGAGAACACCTTGATCATGCAAATACATACACATGTTAATATAGGCGAATTTTGAGGCATTAGGGCGGGAATGAAACATGCTCTCACCAACAAATACATCACCCGTCATCACTCCAAAAGTCCCACCTATTAATTCTTCGCCTTCCCATACTTCAAAACTATGGGCCATGCCAAGGCTGTGCATTTGGCAAAAATTATTTTTGAATTTATCCGACAACCACGTGCCTTCTTGATCCGTTCTGAGCACTTCTCCACAGAGGTCCACAACGGCAGAAAAGTCACTGTTGACTTTAAACTGCCACTGTCTTTTATTGAAATATGGACGCATACTTTTAGAAATCACAACGCCATTAGTGGGCGTCACGCTTCTGATACTTGGTGAAAACCAAAACACGACTTCCTCCTGCTCAAACCATGGAAATATACCTTTTGGGTACAATCTCCTGTACATCTCAGGAGATAGATCCCACGAAAGTGCTATTAACCCTTCATCATTAGCAACATCAGTAGGGTCTGGCACGCGCCAGTTCTCTTCACCGATGAAACACAAAGGGTTGTTTGCTTTGGACATAGTCTTAGAACGGAAGGTCGTCGTCTAGAACACTATTATCTGCACCTGAAGGAGCAAATGGCTGGCCAGCTGGAGGTAGGTCTGTAGGCGGGGCTGATGAAGCTGATTGTGCTAATGGAGACATTTTCCAGGCCTGCAACGTTGTGTAATATCTTGTAGCACCTCCCTGTGGCGGTGTCCATTCACGTCCACGAACATTAAACTCAATAACCACTTCTTGACCTGCAGCATAACTGTCTAAAACACCCGTTTTATCCTGAGTAAACTCAAAGCAAAGTGTTTGTGGATACTGCTCCTTAGTTTGGACTACGAACTCTCTTTTTCTGAATCTATCAGAAATCACTTGTTCGTCCATGATTTGGGAAATTCTCGCTTCCATCTGCATAACTACTGACTCTTACTGAGCCGATTTATCTATTAATAATATACTCCAAGCCTCGACAACTTTTTCTAACTCAAGAAGCTCTTTAGCCTTCTCATGCAACGCTTCTCTAAGTTCAATTCCATCCGAGAAATTTTGAAGAATTCTTCGTACGTCAAAATCGGATTTCATGGCCTCAATAGCAGCAAACGAAGGTAAGGAAGTTACAGCACCTAATTGACCCAAATTATTTCCAGTCAATACTGTTGATCTACGAATCACCTCTGGAATTTGATCTACACCTATTCCTATTGCAGGACTTCCTAATTCAAATAAGGCATCGCCAGAAGCTCTTACCCACCACTTTTTTCCCAGTCGTCCAACCAGGTCAATAGCTTCTTGGTCTATACTTCCGTCATCCAGTATTACGTGGTCCGTAACATGAATCTTTTTCACCAAACACATGACTAAATTACCAGCACCACCTTCTTCACCTAACTGGTGAACGTTCATAACCTCACACTCAAGACTTACAGGACTTTCTAAAACTCGTGGAGGAGAAACTAAATCAGAAGGGATTGGCGTTAATCCAGATTTTACAAATTCATCTACAGACGAATCATATTCAGCTGAACTCAAATTCACCTGCTGGGCCATATCATAGTTAACCACATTAACCACCACTTCCTTTTGAGACATTGCATTGTGCAGCGTATCCTTGGTGGTATTATTTCTGACTCTTCGCGCAGCACTGAAAATCAGTACAGGAGGGTTCGAAGAGAAGATATTAAAGAAACTAAACGGGCTTAGATTGTGATTTCCAAACTCATCCACCGTCGAGACTAATGCGATAGGCCTTGGCGCTACCGAGGCCAATAAAATTTGATGACGTTCTTTGGTAGATAACTCTTCTGGGGAATATGATGGCATATTTAGAGGCTTTAATCTTCTCTCAAAGTTAGCATTAATGAAGAGAATTCCATAGGTATGTGATTGCAACATTTTGATTTATCACTTCACTAAAATAGACTTGAAATTTATTCTTCAGCAAAATCTGATTACCGAATTAATCTGTTTTATATTTGCGCACTGATTTTTGCGGATGTGTTGAAATTGGTAGACAAGCCGGTTTTAGGCACCGGTGCTTTACGGCGTGAAGGTTCGAGTCCTTTCATCCGCACACAAAAAACCCGATCACTTCGTGATCGGGTTTTTTATTTTCTACATCCAGTTTCACCTCACAGGGATATACAGGCCCCTATTTTGGGGTGTTTATTTCAATATTCTCATCTTCTTGCAAGAGCTGCGTGTACATATCATAAGCCACTAAGGCAATCAACGGTAATACCACTAAAAGGCCCAGTCCTAATGTGAATACGGTAACTACGATCGTCAGAACTACCAAGAGTAACATCGTCGTAATTATTGGAATGATATTCGACAAAGCATGACGAATAGACCATTGAATTGAAACCAATGGGTCTTCTCCTTCCAATGAGCTCCTAAAGGCTGTAAAGAACAAGAACAAACCTAAAATACCCTGAATAAGGACGAAAAGATATAAAGATGAACTATGAGCTTTCGCTAATTCCAATTGATCTTCAAATGCCATCATCAATTCCTCCATGTTTTGTGACTGCTCTTGGGTGATATTAAAAGCCATGAGCTCATCCGGAAGAAGCAAAGAAGATCCTTGAGCCGCCAAAACAGCAACGATAGTGACCGCAATAAGCTTGCTTCGGTTTAGAATAAAGCCCGTAAAGAAGTCCTTAAACTCGACATCTGTTCCTTCTATGTCATTTTTGGCAAAATGTGCATAGCCCATATTTAAAAAGGCACCAACAATTCCAATAATAAGAGCCGTCACTGTAGTTTGAAGAAATACTTGTCCCTCAAAAACAGATCCTACGGCAGTGGCTATGCCGCCAAGCGCACCTGAGAGGATTATGCTGACCACCGCAAAAGCTGAGTACATTCCTGCTTTGTTTTTGTAACGTAACCATCCAGCTTGGATGGAATAAAAGGGTTGAATTTTTGCCATTGGAGTGCGATTATCTATGCGTATTTTGCGAAAAATACGACGAACGTTGAAAGTACATTACGGTTTAGAGAATTTTAATTCATTAGAATGTGCCGTGGCCACCACGGGGACCTTTGATGGCGTGCATTTAGGCCATGAAAAAATTCTTTCTCAATTGGTCAAAAAAGCAAGAGAAGTCGGTGGCGAAAGTGTACTTCTTACTTTTAGTCCGCATCCCAGACTGGTACTTCAACCTGATGTTCCTTTAGAATTACTATCGAGTATTGAGGAAAAAACAAGACTTTTAGCGCATAGTGGGCTAGACCATTTGATCATTCAACCTTTTACCAAAGAATTTTCAAGAACACCTTCACTTGAGTTTGTAAGAGAGATTTTGGTCAATACTATCGGGGTTAAGCACCTGGTAATAGGATATGACCATCACTTTGGTCGAAACAGGGAAGGGAGCTTTGATCACCTCAAAGAGTTTGGCCCTATCTACGGGTTTGAGGTTGAGGAAATTTCAGCGCTTGACATAGAACATACTAACGTGAGTAGTACCAAGGTTCGTTCGGCCTTGAACCAAGGGAATGTAACACTGGCAAATGATTATTTAGGCTACCCTTATTCCCTGAGAGGCACTGTAATATATGGAGATCAAATAGGCAGAACTTTAGGGTTTCCCACCGCGAATATCCGCCTAGACTTCAAGCACAAACTCATTCCACAAGATGGCGTTTATGCAGTTTGGGCCATTCACAAGGGAATTCGCTATAAAGCCATGGCGAATATAGGGGGAAGGCCGACCGTGGGGGCGCTAAACAGAAGCATTGAAGTACATTTATGCGATCATTCGCTAGAACTCTATAACGAGGTGATACAATTTGAAATTCACCATAGACTTCGAAGTGTGGAACAATTTAATACCTTAGATGAGTTAAAACAGCAATTACAAAAAGACAAAGAACTTGCCCTAAGTCTTTTGGCATGATAATAGTACTATTGATTTTATATAAAAAAACCTAAACATGAAAAAAATCGTCTTGACTCTTTTAGTCGCCACCACTATGATCGGTTGTGCGAAATGGGAAAACAAAAGCACAGAATTTAAAGTAACTGGTCTTTGGACAGGAGTTAACCAACAAATTAACATCCAAGCATTGCCTTTACTTGATTCCACCATCCTCGAGCAAACTACAGATATGACGGCAAACTTTATGGATAACGGAGGTTTAATTATTGACTCTGCGGGAACACAAATTGATTCCTTAGGCTGGGCCATTATGAACGACACTATACTTTCTTTAGAGGGTATTGATATTGGTCTAGACATTCTCGGAGGAGCTGTTCCATCAAATCTTAATTTTGTCATCAAGACCTTAGAGCAAGAATCGTTCATTTTCCGTTATGATACTACGTTGACTCAAACTATACCTGGTGTTCCATTCCCATTGGATTTCGACCTTGCACAGATTCAGCGTTGGGCTAAATAAAAGACCAACCTGAAGGACATAAAAAAAACCGCAGACCCTTAAGAGTCCGCGGTTTTTTTTATGCCTTATGTTTTTGAGCAACGATCCACCTCATGGCGTAGCGCTTTAATTTTTTCTTCGTCAGGCATCCACCGTCCTTCAAAACCCAATCGTTGCTCCTCTTGCTCCCAATACCTGGCAGTAGCATGAAAAGCGCGAATTCCAGTACGCCATAACTCAGATGCAATAGCCGCGTTTACCCCAGCACCTGCTTGGATACTTATTCGACCTTTCGCTTGAGCTAAAGTTTGAGCAATGCCATGCATTCCCTGCTGAACACTTGGTTGAAAACCGGATGTTAAAATGCGGTCTACTCCGCGGTTTATTAAGAATTCGATCGCTTTTTCAGGGTTTACACAAGCATCAAATGCCCGGTGAAAAGTGGTGCCTAAACCCAATTTTTTTGCGCGATTAATGAGACTGTCACAGAAATCTTGATCGACTGTTTTGTTTGGATTAAGCGCGCCAAAAACGACCCCTTGTATACCGGAAGTTGCAAGCCTTTCAAGATCTGCTAACATCTGACGTTTCTCTGAGGTTGAATATTGGAAATCTCCAGCCCTAGCTCTAAGCATAACATATACAGGTAATTCAGTTGCACGGACTACCTCTAAAGATTGGCCAAATGTAGGTGTAAGTCCACCTTCTGCTAAGTTCGCGCAAAGCTCAATTCTATCTACACCCCATTCTTTCAACAAGGTTGCATGGGTCGCCTCTTCTACAGCTATTTCAATCTCAAAGGGGACGGCCATAAATCTGAATTTCGTCTATAAAGTGCCAAACGTGTTGCCCTGCTGCAGGGTGGCTTGAAGGAAGAGTTTCTGTATTTGGTATTTCTATATCCAAGGTAGTGACCGGACCTTCGGATGGAAAGATCACCATAGTTTCAATAAAAGTTCCTTCTTGGGAAAGTAAAGAAGTCCTGTTCCATTCATACCGGTGTGATACATCACGCTCAACATATAAGTCGATATACACGGTTTCTGGAATTACAATCCAGCTGAGACGCGATTGAATAAAATTAACTTTGATAGAATCAATTTCTATGGGCGAGCTAAAATTCCAATGGCCATCTAACCCTTCCGGACCATAGTAACCAAGCCACTCGCCATCTCTAAAGTTCAATGACCCTAACCGTCCATCAGACAAGGGAATCGGTGTACTGCCCTTATAAAAAGGTGAAGGTGCAGATGTCATGCAAGAATGCGTCATCAACCCTTCATGAACAGCAAAGTTATACACTTGAGGTGCTCCAAAACTTATGCCGGACTTCACTGGCTGTGAGGTTATTTTATGAAGACCTCGAAATAACTTAGCTATAGAGTCCACTGGGGATCCATCTACATTCAATGCCAATTCGAAATCAGGCATAGTTGATTCTATTCGAACCTCTAATAAGGTAGGATAAAACTGGTTCCCAACGATAATTTCCGACTCCAGCCTTGAAGGAACTTGTTCCACATCGAAACTGTACCCCATTTTATCGAGCACGTTATAATGAGGTTGAATGCGCGTGCGGAACGATTCGTAATCTCGCTCTTTGGGATAGGCCCATAACACTTCTGACATGGCGATGCCACGGGGTAAAAATCGCCTATCTAGAGTTTCCACATCTGGGATACGCTCTGACCATAAATTACATTCTCCACCTAAAATATGGCCTGATAGTAACGGGTCTAAATCTTTGGGGATCGGGTCAAAACTGTATACTTTAGGTAAGTCAATGTTGCCCACAGGATAATCAAAGTAGGCATGTGAGGTGGGACTCACAATTGCATCATGGCCTAATTCAGCCGCACGTTGAGCGCCTTCAAAACCACGCCAACTTTGTACGGTAGCGTTAGGGCTTAACCCCCCTTCTAAAATCTCGTCCCAGCCAATGATTTGCTTGCCTTTTGAGTTTAGATAGGTTTCTATTCTAGTGATAAAATAACGCTGCAATTCCTCTGTATTTTCGAGATTTTCAGCTGCTAAACGAGCCTGACATTTAGCACAGTGCTCCCAACGAAACTTAGGGGCTTCATCACCACCTATGTGAATGAATTTTGAAGGAAATATTTCGCATACCTCGTCTAATACAGCTTCCAGGAAATCAAAAGTTTGCTCATTACCTGCGCAATATATGTCCTTAAATACGCCCCAATCGGCGGCTACTTCTATGGAGTCTCCAGTGCAACCAAGTTCTGGATAAGCTGCTAACGCTGCCTGACTATGTCCTGGCATTTCAATCTCTGGAATAACCTCTATTCCTAATCCTGACGCATAGGCTACAACATCAAGCAATTCCTCTTTGGAATAATACCCCCCATATACGCTATCTCCATATGTGCGCCAACCACCAACTTCAGTGAGCTTTGGATAAGCTTCTATGGCAATGCGCCACCCTTGGTCCTCTGTTAGATGCCAGTGAAATACATTGAATTTATAAAGAGCCATTACATCCAAGTGACGCTTGATTTCTGGCACTTTAAAAAAATGTCGTGCCACATCTAGTAGCACGCCTCTGTGAGCGAAGGCTGGAGCATCCTCTATTGTTCCATAGGGCAATACGACGGATTCGTGGCCAAGCAAACCCATTTGGTTTAAGGTCGCCTGGGCTCTATAATTACCTAATTCCCCGTGTGTAATCATAATTCCATCTGGCGATGAAGTGATTCGATAGGCTTCCGTGCCCATCATTGAGTCAAGTATAAAGTCAGCTTGGCTGATTAGATTCCAACCGGTACTATCAAAATCATAATATTGTACTGCTGG
>CAJJCK010000014.1 GCA_905182675.1 uncultured Cryomorphaceae bacterium
TCACGTCTTCAGGACCTTCGACCTTTATTTCGTGGCCTCGAGCAACTATTTTCAACTCAGAAAAGTACGCGCCTATTTGTTTCAAATAGGTGTTGTTAGGGCCATAAAGTTGAGCTGGATCGGCTCCGGTCAGTTTAAAAACTCGATGTGTCAATTACTGCTTGGTTGAGTACTATAATTCAAGGCGGAATTGCCTTACTTTTGACAAAGTAACTACATTTTCATCAATACACAACGCAGCGATAGCTGATCTATGACTGTCATCACGTTTACATCTGATTTTGGACTCCGAGATACGACTGTTGCTCGTGTCAAAGCCCGCTTTATGCGCAGGGTTAAGGATCTGTTGATGGTGGACGTTTCTCATCTGGTGGAGCCCCACAATATCACAGAAGCGGCTTTCATGCTTCGTCGGGTATATCAAGACTTTCCTCCCGGTACGATCCACTGTGTCTTTGTGGGTGCTGGTCCACAAGAAAACAAGGAGTATATATGCCTGAAGGCCAATGGTCATTTTTTTATAGGTGTTAATAATGGCATTTTACCAAGTGTGTTGAATGGCGCAAAAATAACGGGCGCTCGTGTTTTAGATATTCGTGGTGTTGATACTACGGATGAAAAAGACTTATTTGCAGCAGCAGCGGGTCATCTATCCGTGCAGGGAAAGATTGAAGTTTTAGGACCTCCGCTAAAGAGTGTGAAAAGGATAAAGGAGAATGCTCCGGCCATCTCCGACTATGCAGTACGCGGCCACGTGATCTATATTGATCATTTTGGCACCTGCGTCACAAACATTTCAAAAGAACTCTTTAACGGCCAGCTAAAGGGTAGACGCGCATCAGTAGAGGTTGCGAGAAACAGAAGTATCAAAACTATTTTTGATCGTATCGCTGAGGTTCCTCAGGGAGATATAGCTGCTCTATGGGACCAACACGGTATGCTTTGTATAGCGGTAGGGAAAAGTGGAGGCGATCATATCAAAGGCAGCAACGAACTTTTAGGAATGAAAATTCACGATTGGGTGAGAATTGATTTTGTATGATCGTTAGAATCGTTAAACTATCCATTGATCCCAATTCAAAGGAAGGAGCCTCTTTTAGACGCCTATTTCTGGAGAGTAAAGAACACATAGTGGGTCAAGCCGGCTGTTATAAAGTTGTTCTGTTGGAGGCGCAGACGCATTTCTTTACCCACAGCACTTGGGATTCTGAAGAGGCCTTAAATGACTACAGAAAAAGCGATTTATTTGGAGTCGTTTGGCCGAAAACAAAGGCGCTATTTTACGACAAACCAGAGGCTTGGACATGCCTTGAGATAGAAGAAGCATAACATGATTGCACAACTTCAAAAAGAATTAAAAGTATATTTCTCAGGTATTTTAGGATACTTGATCATAGGTATTTACCTACTCATTAATGGCCTGATGCTTTGGGTGTTTAATGGCCCATTCAATTTATTGGATGGAGGATATGCAACCTTGAGTAATTACTTTGGCCTTGCACCATGGGTGTTTTTATTCCTGATACCTGCGGTTAGTATGCGTGTATTCAGCGACGAATTGAAATCAGGAATGATGGAATTGTTGATTGTTCGTCCTATTTCCACGCGTGAATTGGTTCTTGCTAAATTCCTAGGAACCCTCTCTGTGGTCGTTTTATCTATACTTCCTACGTTTATTTATTTGTGGAGCATGAGTGAATTAGGCTCACCCGTGGGTAATATTGATTGGGGAGCATCTATAGGTTCTTTTGTTGGATTGTTGGCCTTAGGTGGTGCGTATACGGCCATTGCTGTTTTTGCAAGTTCCTTAACGACGAATAACGTGGTCGCCTTCGTTTTAGGTGTCGTCTTTAATGCAGGTATTTATATAGGGTTTGAGGCGTTGGCTAATTTATACCAATTCTCGGGTTGGGAATTGGTGGTACGTAACTTGGGTATTAATGAGCATTACATTTCCATGTCCCGAGGGGTTTTGGATGCACGTGATTTAGGTTATTTCATTGGCCTAATTATGTTGTTCTTAGGATTGACCCAAGTTCTAGTTGCTCGCGGTAATCAGAAAAGACCACTCCGCAATGCGGCTGTTTTCATTCTCCCAGCACTGGCACTCCTGATATCTAGCTATCTCATACACTGGAGAATCGATTTGACGGAAGAGGGTCGCTACTCGCTGAGTGAAGGAACGGAAGGTTTATTGGATCAATTAGACGAGCCATTATTGGTAAAAATATATTTAGAAGGTGAATTCCCTGCTGGATTTGAGCGACTAAAACTGGAGTCCAGATATATGCTCGAGGAATGGTCGGCTAGAAATGGAAATGTCTTTTTTGAGTTTATCAATCCCAATCAAGTGGAAAATGCCCAGGAATTTAAAAATCAATTAGCCACTAAGGGAATAAACGCCGTGCAGCTTCAGGTTTCTTCGAAAAATGGTCAAAGTGTTCTCAATGTATTTCCTGCTGCAATTCTTAGCTACCGAGAGAAGGAAGAAGTGGCTATTCT
>CAJJCK010000015.1 GCA_905182675.1 uncultured Cryomorphaceae bacterium
CTATATTACAAAAATATAGGGTTTCTATAACTGCCTTTCTCTTTTGGTGGTATTTCAATGGTAAAGCAATAGGACATCATGATCTCATGAGATCCACTGCTTGAATTACTTAACGATGATGTGGTAATGTCGTAGGAATACGTAGCTCTTAGGTCTTTCGTTAACTGATATCCAGCCATTACAGCGAAGGCATCATTCACACGATAAGTAACGCCCCCCCATAACTGATTATTGTACATAGCGGCAACGTTTAAGTCCAACTGGGTTGTAACTAGATCACTCTTTACCATAATAGCTGGCTGTAAAACAAATCCGTTTTCCAAATCAAGATCGTATCCTCCCATCAAATAATAATGACGCTGGCCTCTAATCTGAGCTAAACTACCTCCGGATACCGTACCGATAAGATCTTTAGTTTCCAATAATCTTGTACTACTCAGTCCTGTATACCAGTTGTCCGCTCTGAAGTACGCTCCGAAACTTAAGTCGGTAGCCATAGACGAATTACCAAAGCCAACTAAGGAAGGATCATTCATTGTTTGTGGCGGTGCCCAAACCCCAGAGGTAATGTTTTTATTTCTAAAGTCAGCACGTATACCCAGTCCAAGAACACCTCCAGCTAGGTCCATTTGATAACCGTAGCCTACGCCTGCAGTGATATCTTGAAAGTAACCAATAATGTCATTAGAGAAATTCACAGACACTCCTCCGTGCAAGAAATTTATAGGAATATTAGCTGAAAAGTTTTGTGTTGTAGGTGCATTCTCAAAACCTACCCATTGCGAGCGATGGGCTGCAGACAGACATATAGCATCCCCTGAGCCAATGACACCGGGATTGTAAAATATCTTATTATTTGCGAATTGAGTAAACTGCACGTCTTGTTGGCCCCAAAGAGCTGACGAACAGAGAATTGCAAACAATGCAAGGCGGTTTTTCTTCATTTGTAATCGCACTAACGTATTTTGATTGTCGCTAAAGATAGAAAAATTACTGAGCAGACAACATTTTTTCACTCGAGTTATCAAGCTTTTTGTTGGGCTTTCCACCACCTCTTAGGAATAATACCTTGGAGTGCTTCCTGATAATCTTCTGAGCTGCAAGGTACTAGT
>CAJJCK010000016.1 GCA_905182675.1 uncultured Cryomorphaceae bacterium
TTTTACCGCCCAGAAACAAGGCACCCATAGGCTCATATTCTAGACCATTGCGGTCAGTTCCTTGAGACAAATTGATCCTAGATCCTGTGACCAAGACCATAGTTTTAGACTTTAAATTTTCTTTAGAGCCTATGTACTTTGCCTTATTTATAAAACCAAAGTTGCTTATGACCGGAAATCTGGCGCTCATTGTTAAAAAAGGAGCACCCATTCGAGTTTCTAGTGCATTCCAATAGTCCATTCCAAGTTCAAATCGGTCATTCATTCTTAGTCCTAATCCAGTGCAAACAGCAAGGCCACCAGCTGTCCTCATAGATCCCCCACCACCGGATCCCAAGGCTAGTCTTAGGTAAGGTTCCAACGGCATGCTAACAGGTAACCAAGTTATACCTGCTTTGTAATCCATAAAGCCGTCTGTCGCTCCAACCGCTGACGCACCTAATTGTAAATCAAGGTCGAGAACCGGAAGCACTCCTTGTGAAAACCTAACACCCGCGTATAGTGATTGCCCATTCGTTGTAATGCGTGATGCATCATTCTCATCTAGAAACAGTACCCCAGTCAACAAGGATATGCTGGTGTAGAATAAATCAAACACTCCAGAGTTTTGCCATTTGTAGGGCATCGTATAAGACCACTGCAATGCTGGGTGAAGAGAGTATATATTTCCGGAAGGAAAATCTAATGCACTTATAGATATACCTACGGCCTGTTTCATACCTATTGCGTATTTCGCAGCTCCTTCTAGCCTGTACATAAATCCGTCGCCATCTGGTGCACCAGCTCCTCCTCCAGTTGCGAGAGTTACACCAGCAGACATTGATAAATGTTTCCATTTTTTCTCAGCAATTCCGTGAACCCCAAACACGTAAAATCCACCATAATTACCAGAAATCGCACTTTGCGTTTCCAAACCAAAACCAAACCGTGTGCTGTTATAGTCCTTGTGAATCAAAAACCGCTGTGTCATCCAACTCATGGGGGTAGGACCATTTAAGGATTCAAGCTGCATTTGCATGGACGTAGCTTGCCCTGCGGTCTCCGTAGAGAACAGTAAGAGAATAAGCATTAGTTTAACCATGCGCATAGACAATGAGGTTACGCCTTTTTAAAGGGGATTTTATATCCTAATCCAAACTGTAGACCGTGAACAGGAAATTCAGTGGTTGAGTAGGCATTATAAATGTACTTTGAATTTAATGTGACCCTTTCATTTAGTGGCATATCAAATCCAGAATTTATAAAAACTAAACCCGCGCCATTCCAACGGTTTATTCCACCTCCCGCACCTGCGCCAACTTGTGATTCTATGAACCACCAATTCTTTTGGTAACGGATACCGAATAAACCTTCTGCATAGGCCCCTCTACCATCTGTAAATGCCCAATAACTTTCTCCTCGG
>CAJJCK010000017.1 GCA_905182675.1 uncultured Cryomorphaceae bacterium
CCGAAAGGCAGGGATAATTAATAAGTTGTGTTATCGCTTATTTAACGGTAATACGTCTTACTGCCGTGCCTCCACGAGACTCGATTTTCAAGATGTATACACCTGAACTCCAACTAGAAAGGTCTAACTCCTCAACAGCCGTAAGTCCTGTTTCCGCAAGAACGACACGACCTGTAATGTCGTAAGCCGTTAAAGCATCTATAACTGAACCATCTTCAGATTCAATATGAAGTAAACCTGAGGCTGGATTTGGATAGATGCTTAACTCAAGAGTTACCTCTTGAATGCCTGCAGCAACACCTTCAGCTTGCAACACCGTTGCCATTCTAGGAACGATAAACGTCATCACAGTATCGATCCAAGCCATAGAAGTAGCCTTTACGTTTGGATTCGCTGGATTCTGAGATGCCATTGGATCATTCGCATCGTACCAATTCCATGGAGAAGTGTGAACTACCCACGGCATTGTAGCGCTTGCTGGTGGAATTTCGATCGTGTAGAGACACTCTTCACTAGAAGGGTTAGTACTCTGTTGATCTACCCACACTTGATCAGTATAGTTTTCATTTAAGAAAATATCATTATTACCAAGAGCATTTGCCGCTTTAATTGCCGCATATGATCCAGTTACACTAACCACTGGGAAGAATTGCTGACCAATTGGTACATATACCATACCAGTATCATACGGAGCAAAGAAATCATACTTACTATGAATACTAAGCATTGGGATATCACCAGCTTCTAGCCAAGCTCCATCACCCATGGCTCCACCCATATTGATAACCATCAATACATCATCTGGCATACCTGCATGATTCTCGTAGTTACGTCCAGTTGCAGAGTAATCCATAGTTGGAAGACCACCAGCTGTAACACCAGTAACTGTAACAGCTCCACCGAAACCATCAATACCTCCTGCGAAAGCAGTATCGATATAAGGATCACCTATAGAAACTGGTTGTCCAAACATTCCAATAGTATCCTGATACGCAAATTTGCTAGGACCAGCTACTTCAGAATACTTGTCTATCGTCGCGTAAGCAAAAGTCAAGTAACCACCTGAACCTTGCCCAACCATAATCGTGTTGCTCGCATTAATTCCATAAGGATTTCCTGCGCCAACTTGAGTCAAATTAAGGTAACGAACCAAGCTTTTAGCATCTTGAATCGAGTAGTATACAGCGAGAAGGTTAGTACCTCTTCTTAAGTCTAAATTGGTGCTATTAGCTAGCCAACCTAAACGATAAGATGCCGCGATACTTACGTACCCCATTCTTGCAAAACGGGTACACATTTCAACTACTGCACTATCCTCCTTTGTACCTAATGGCGATCCATTTATACCTTTAGGTAGGAATGAACCTGTATGCCATACAATAACAACAGGACGGTTAGACACTGTATCTACAGCCGGTGAAGGCATATAAAAATCAGCATACAATGGTTGAATATTGGTTCCACCTAAAAGAGCAGAATCAATGTATGGGTTGTAATTCACCCCATAGGCAACGTTAGACGATTTTACAACGTCTGAAGCACTAAAGATTGGAGTAGTGTAACGTTGTGCGAACGCGCTACTTGAAATCAAAAGTGCAAAAACAAAAAGTGTAAACTTTTTCATAGGCATTTTAATAAAAAGGAAGGTTAATTAACTTGAATACTCAGGTAGGCCAACCTTCCAACCAAAGGCCCTCCGAATACTTGATATACTTTATTATTCAATACATTACTCGCACCTATTTTATAGGTTACGTTCACTTTCTTATTGTTCCTTGTATAAACTCGGTTCAGTGAGATTTGGGAATCCATTAAACCATAGGAAGGTATACTTCCTGTAAATTGAGGAGACCCTTCAAATATAAACCCTTGAACCCACTTGTAGTTTACTCCGGCCCCCAGTAATTTACTCTTGTCGTTACCAATAGGATAATTCCTGAGATTCCATCCTAAATTGAATTTATGCTCCGGTGTATTAAAGGCCGGTACAATAGGGTCGTTAACATCCGAAGTCAATTTATTCCAACTATAATTTCCGGACAATGCTTGATAATCTCCAAAGAAAGTGTTCAGACCGATAGAAAATCCTTGAGTGGTTACTTGTTCTGTCGCATTAGCCGCGATCCTGTACACCTGAGCTGATTTTAAACGATCAATTGCGGTAGTACCTTCTTCAATTCTTGCTCCTATAATATATCCAATAAAGTCGTTGTAGTTGCTATAGTAATAGTTTGCATCCAAAAATAAACGTTTCCAAAGGGTGGCCCTGTAACCGACTTCTGCCGTACGTACTCGCTCAGGACTGATTCCATCAACATTAAAATAACCGAAATCGTGTTGCAGGCGTTGCGTAGCTGGTTTATCCAGATATTCTTGAATATTACCTATCGTTACTAGACTGTCAAAACCGTTAAGATTACCTAATAGCACTGCACGTCCCACGTTGTAATTTAAGTACTGGTCAGCAAGTGTCGGGTTACGAATAGCGCTTGAAACACTAAACCTTAGCGTATGATCCTGATTTAATTTGTAGACCACTGATGCGGCAGGTGATACTAACGGTTTGAAATTTTGATTCTTATCCAAACGACCTGTGATACTCGTCTTCAGACGTTCATCCATTAATAGATGCTCCCATCCACCATAGATA
>CAJJCK010000018.1 GCA_905182675.1 uncultured Cryomorphaceae bacterium
GATTTTTCATGCAACCACTTTCGCAACGTGCCCAGGAGATGGGTCTTCCTATGACAATTGAGATGGCACAGAAAGCCCGAGAGCTTAGTGCCACAGGCAAAGACGTCATTAGTTTATCACTCGGTGAGCCAGATTTTGATACGCCGGATTTCATCAAAACTTCTGCAAATGAAGCGATGATTCAAAATTTCACGCATTACATGCCCGTTCCAGGTTTTGCAGATGTTCGTCAAGCCATAGCAGATAAATTTAAACGAGATAACCACCTCGATTATACTGCTGAACAGATCGTGATTAGCACGGGTGCTAAACAAAGTCTGTTAAATATTTTCCTTGCACTCGTAGATCCTGGGGAAGAGGTTATTATTCCAGCCCCTTATTGGGTGAGTTATATGGATCAAGCTAAATATTGTGGTGCTGAGGTCAAGATCCTTCCTACGACGATGGAATCGGGTTTTAAAATAACGCCAGATCAACTCGAAAATTCGATTACAGACAAATCTAAAATATTCATATTTTCATCCCCTAACAATCCATGTGGAGCGATATACACTGAGGATGAACTCGCTGCCATTGCTGCGATTATAGCAAGGTACCCCAACCTATATGTCATCTCTGATGAGATATATGAATTATTGAATTACGGAGAGGTAGCTCATACGTCTATGGCTAGTTTTCCATCGGTATACAACCAGACGATCACAGTGAATGGCTTATCAAAAGGGTTTGCTATGACTGGTTGGAGAGTCGGTTATATAGGCGCGCCGGCATGGATCGCTAAGGCATGTACCAAGCTACAGTCAAACTTTACTTCAGGTGCTAATTCTATTGCACAGCGTGCGTGCAAAACAGCTGTAGAAGCCGATCCAAATCAAGTACAGTACATGGTGGATACTTTTGCGCAGCGCCGTGACAAAATGGTAACTTGGATGAATGAGGTTCCTGGTTTTGAGTTAAACAGTCCACCTGGCGCATTTTATGTTTTCCCCAGAGTGGCTGAACTTTTAGGAAAAAAATTCGGTGAGAAAGTAATCGAAACATCCATTGATTTAAGCATGTATTTGCTCGAGGAAGGATTGGTGAGTACCGTTCCAGGAGACGCATTTGGATTGCCCGGATATATTAGGTTTTCATACGCGGCAGCGGAGACTGATTTACAGGAGGCTGTTCGGAGAGTAAAGGCCGCAGTGGCGAATTTAAAAGACTAATACATATATCGTTTTGGAAATAGCAGTTTCACATGGAGAAGTAATCGACAAGCATACCATTCTCGTTATCAAAAGCGAACGAATCGTTGATGTAGTAAAACTTGAGTACATTAATAAGGAGCTGAGGGTACTTGCCGCATCAGTATCAGTTATTTATAAAAACGTTTCAGATCAAGCGTCTCTCCATCATCTTGCTGAAAGGCTTAAGGCGGTTAACGAGCAACTATGGGATGTAGAGGATGCGCTTAGGGTTCATGAGAACCACTCGGACTTTGGATTAGGTTTTATAGAAAAAGCGCGGAGTGTTTATTTTTTAAATGACGATAGAGCGGCTATCAAGAAGTCAATCAATGTATTGACTAAGAGCATTCTTCATGAAACTAAGTCTTATGAAGATTATTCCAATAGTGGTAACGAATCGGTAGATTAGCGTACTTTGGGTACCTCTTAAATAGGATAATTTGAGTCTAGACAATCAAATAAAAACGATCAGGGAACGCGTTAATATCCGTCTCTACGATAGCAGAGATAGTGCTTTGAAGCTGTTGTCTTTCGGTTCGCTATTTGTGGCTCTTTTTACTATTGTGTCTCTTGTGATCTATCACGGTTTCCAGTTAAACGACGTGCAGAATAAAATCATAGGGTACATCGTTCGTGGTTCAATAGGTTATTACTTGGTGAAGTTTATCATAGAATTAATTTACAATTTTCAACCCCGTCAATTTTTGTTGGATCGTAAATGGGAAGCTGGACTTATGGCCTTTTTGATAGTCAACATATTGGTTATTAATATAGCTCATGTTGAATTGCTCTATTACCTCGGCAATATTTTGGGAATTCCTGGTTTGCAATCTGGTTTTCTGCTTTTTCTTCAGTTTTATGTGCTGGTCATTGTAGGATTGGAGTTTGGTCGAGTAGGAGAGTTCCTTCCACGAAGTAATTTTAGTGCACCATCGTTATTGGTCTTTAGTTTCTTATTTCTAATTGTATTGGGAACACTATTGTTAATGCTTCCAGAGATGACAGCAGGATCCGGACATCTTGATTTTGTAACTGCGTTATTCACCAGTATATCAGCTAGTTGTGTTACGGGATTAAGTTTGGTAGATGTCTCCGCAGTACTCAGTTTTAAGGGCCAATTCGTTTTAATGGTGCTCATGCAGCTTGGTGGCTTGAATATCATCTCATTTGCCGCGTTATTTGCTATTTTAAGAGGTGGGTTTGGGATGCGCCAGCAAAATTTCATGAGTGAAAATCTTGGTGAAAATTTAAAGCAAAGTAGGTCGCTCGTAGGGTCTATATTTCGATTAACGTTTACCCTGGAACTTATAGGTGCATTGCTTTTAGGCCTTATTTGGTACACTTCATTTGATTCTTTAGGAGATACTATTTTCTTCAGTTTGTTTCATAGTATAAGTGCATTTAATAATGCAGGATTTTCATTATTCTCTGACTCTTTAGCCACCCCTGGCGTGGCTTCAAATGGAGGTGTTCATGCCATAATAGGGATACTTATTGTTCTAGGGGGTATAGGTTTCGGAACTATATCGGACGTTTTACACCAGCCTTGGAGGAAACAACCAATGTCTAAATCGTGGAGAGGGTTGAGAATTGGAACTAAATTGGGTCTTGTCGTCTCTGGAATACTTATTGTCTTAGGAACAGTGATTTTGGCAGCTACAGTTGCTCCAGATCAAGGTTTGGGAAAACACATCGGTGAAAGTGTCTTTCAAAGTATCACAGCCCGTACGGCTGGTTTCAATACTCTAGATATAGGCTCAATGGCCACACCTGCACTATTACTACTTATATTTTTAATGTTTGTTGGAGGTGGTTCGGGTTCTACTGCTGGAGGAATTAAAACCAGTACGTTTGCACTCGTTTTTTTAAGTGCCGCTGCAACTATTAAGGGGAAAAAGAACATCAATTTATATAAACTTCAAATCCCGTGGGAGTTGATGAATCGTGCTTTTGCTGTGTTTTTATTCGCCGTGGTATTCATGTTTATAGGCATTTTTTCTTTGGCGGTTTTTGAGCCTCAAATGGATCTTTTAGACCTGGTTTTTGAGGAGGTAAGTGCATTTTGTACGGTGGGTCTGAGTACAGGGATTACAGCGGATCTTTCGTTAGCTAGTAAGGCTGTTCTCATGGTGAGTATGCTTGTGGGTCGTGTAGGAACTCTAACCCTAGCTTTTGCGCTT
>CAJJCK010000019.1 GCA_905182675.1 uncultured Cryomorphaceae bacterium
CCTCAGTGTCCATGCTTTCGTCAACCATACCAACGATTTTAACGTAACCGCCTAATGGAATCCATCCAATTCCCCATTCAGTTTCCCCGATCTGTTTTTTGAAAAGCGAGAATTTGTAATCAAAGAATAGGTAAAACTTTTCAATACGTACGCCAAACCATTTCGCAGGCAGGTAATGCCCGAACTCATGGATAACAATAAGCAATGAAAGACCTAAAAGAAACTGGGTGATTTGAATCAACATAGTATGTGTTCTAAAAAAGTAGAGTTCAAAAGTAACGCGCAAGGTTGGACTAGTGTTTACTTCATCCAGGGCTTACGCCATAATAGTGTGTTAAAGTTTAAGCAGGCAATACGTCAAGCGCTTTGCCCACCTTTATAAAGGCCGCGATCGCTTTATCTAAATGCTCATGGGAATGTGCTGCACTGAGCTGTACCCTGATGCGCGCTTGATCTTTAGGTACCACTGGATAAAAGAATCCTATGACATAAATACCCTCGTCTAACAGCAGGTCTGCAAATTTTTGGCTCAAGGCCGCATCATACAACATGATAGGCACAATCGCACTTTCTCCATCTTTAAAGTCAAACCCAGCTGCAGCAACACCTTTTTTAAAGTAGTTGATGTTCCATTCCAACTGGTCCCTCAGTGCGGTACTTTCATTCAGCACCTTGAATACCTCAAGAGAGGCCCCTACAATAGCAGGTGCGAGTGAGTTAGAAAATAAATAGGGACGTGATTTCTGGCGTAACATTTCTATGATTTCTTTACGCCCTGTAGTAAATCCACCCATAGCGCCTCCAAGCGCCTTTCCAAGTGTACCTGTAATGATGTCGACTCGTCCAAGTACATTTTTCAGTTCAACAGTGCCGCGACCATTTTTCCCAATAAAACCAGTGGCATGACATTCATCAACCATAACTAAGGCATTGTACTTATCTGCCAGGTCACATATTTTATCTAGCTGTGCAACGTAACCGTCCATGGAAAACACGCCATCAGTAACAATCATTTTAAATCGTGCTCCATCAGCATCCTGAAGTTGTTTCTCAAGGTCTGCCATGTCATTGTTGGCGTAGCGATAGCGAGCAGCCTTACATAGGCGAACACCATCTATAATAGATGCATGGTTAAGGCTGTCAGAAATAATAGCGTCTTCAGCCGTAAGTAATGGTTCAAAAACACCGCCATTTGCGTCAAAAGCTGCCGCATATAAAATGGTGTCTTCGGTATGAAGAAAAGAGGCTA
>CAJJCK010000020.1 GCA_905182675.1 uncultured Cryomorphaceae bacterium
CGATTTGCTACAGTTTGGTTTATCGTATGATCATGTGAACTGAATATCATAGTCCCCTTGAAATCCCGCATTCCATTGTTTAAGGCCTGTATACTTTCAAGATCAAGGTGGTTTGTAGGTTCGTCCATAAATAGCAAATTGGCTTGTTGAAGCATCATACGACTGAGCATACACCTAACTTTCTCCCCACCTGATAAAACGGTAGAGCTTTTAAAGACCTCTTCTCCTGAGAAGAGCATTTTACCCAAGAATCCGCGCACGAAGACCTCGTCTTTGTTATCTGGTGAATATTCTCGTAACCAGTCCATCAAGTTGTCATCAGACTGAAAGAAGTCGGCATTTTCATTAGGTAAATAAGCCGAAGAGATGGTCTGTCCAAAAGAAAAAGTGCCTGAAGTGGCTTGTTGATTTCCAGATAGAATTTCTAGGAGCACAGTAATGGCCCTATGATCGTCAGAAATCAATGAAATCTTATCACCTCTGTTGAGTTTAAAAGTCACATTTTGGAACAATACATTGCCGGCGTCATCGTTCGCAGAAAGGTTATCTACTTCTAAAATTTGGTCACCAGCATCGCGGTTTTGATCGAATATAATAGCTGGATAACTGCGCGATGAAGCTTGAATGTCATCAACGTTGATCTTCTCCAGCATCTTTTTACGTGAAGTAGCTTGTTTACTTTTAGAGGCATTCGCAGCAAACCTAGATATGAAATCTTGTAACTCCTTACGTTTGTCCTCTGCTTTTTTGTTAGCGGATTGTCGCTGGCGCAGCGCGAGTTGCGAACTTTCATACCAGAAAGTATAGTTACCGGAGTACTGTTTTATTCTTTTGAAATCGATATCTGCTATGTTGGTACAAACGGTATCCAAGAAGTGACGATCGTGGCTTACAACAATAACGGTATTTCTAAAGTCTATCAAGAAGTCTTCTAACCACGAAATGGTCTTTAGGTCTAAATCATTAGTGGGCTCATCTAGAATAAGAATATCTGGATTCCCAAACAACGCCTGTGCAAGCAGAACGCGGACCTTAGTGGCACCTTCCATATCTTTCATTAGGGTGTAGTGGTCCTGCGTAGTAATACCTAAGCCGCTGAGTAAGTTGGCCGCATCACTTTCTGAATTCCAGCCGTCCATCTCCTCAAATTGAACTTCTAAATTTGCAGCGATCAAGCCGTCTTCTTCATTGAAGTCTTCCTTCATGTAGATCGCGTCTTTCTTTTGCATCAGCTCCCACAAGGGTTTGTTACCTTGAATTACGGTGTTTAGAACAGTTTCCTCGTCAAAAGTAAAATGATCTTGGGAAAGCACGGACATGCGTTTTCCAGATTCTAAGGAAACGTTTCCGGAGTTAGGAGCCATTTCATTGCTTAAAATCTTTAGAAAAGTAGATTTCCCTGCGCCATTAGCACCAATTAATCCATAACATCTTTCACCGTGAAATTTGATGTTAACATCCTCAAAAAGAACTCTTTTACCAAACTGGAGAGTCACGTTGTTTACGTTCAGCATGCTGCAAATAATTTGGCGCGAAGGTACAAAGTCTTCATGTCATCTGATAATCACCTTAACAATTTGTTAGGACGTGCATGGTGTGCTTATTACTAACTTTGAAATATGAATAAACTCTTAGTTTTTATTTTCTCTTCTGTACTGCTAGCATCTTGTCACAGTGTCAACTACGCGGATCCGCAGCCTGTTTTTTGGCCAAGTGTTCCGTCCTTTCCTAAGCAACTTCAGGGTAGCTATCCATTAATGGGAATGCAAGATGGGCTGGTGGTTGGTAAGCAAACCATTACCATTAAAGAGGATCGTGCCTATACTCTAGGGGAGGACCTGATCTTGAAAAGGTACCAGGGCTACTGGATCGTGTCAATTAAAAAAGAAGAGAACCAAGGCTGGGAAGTTTATGCTGCGGATAAGAACAACGGTATTAAAAAAACAGCATTACGCAAGAATGAGATGTTTAAGCTCAACGAATTATTAGGCAGGGAAGTTGTTTTCTATAACTCAGAAGACGAGGCATTGCCACTGAAGATTAAAAGACGCGAGTTTAAAAAAATATTGAAAGCCCATTTCGAAGGAGTTGAAATAAAATAACAACAGATCTTATTAATACTTGAATACTAGTACATGCTCTTGTTTCACAGTGAAGACATAAGTCCCGGCAGGAAGCTTCGATAAATCTAGGTGCTCTTGGGCAATTTCTTGCCAAACCTCTTTTCCACCACTTTCGGTAATATGTAAGGTTTCTCCGATCCACTGTAAAGGCAGGTGTACGATACCGGATGTAGGATTGGGATAAAGTTGTATTAGATGGTTTTCTTCAAAACCAAAGGGAATACCCGTTGTTACTTGCAGGGAAGTCGTGTCTACCTTCCCGCAACGGAAAGCGTATTGAGTTACCGTAAATATCCCATTTGCATAATACGTATGCGTAGGGTTGAGGTCTGTAGACGTATACCCATCATTGAAATCGTAGAATATAGAATCCGCATAGGTACTCGTATCCGTAATGGTAACGGTTACGGAATCTGTTAAGAGCTGCGCAGTGAATCCGGCATGCACATCATACTTCCCCACGTTCCATTGGCTTAAAGAATCATAAACCATGTTTTTTGCCGCTTGTCTAATAGCTAATGCTTGTGCTGCACTTAGATTACTGTCAAAGAGTATGTTTAGAGGATTCTCTCTAGTGATCAGCGTAAAGAATGTACATGCTGCGGCATAGGTTCCGGCGAGCGATGGATGGGAGTTATCAGAAGTATAGAGCTCTATGGTCGTATCCGTATTCCTAAGGTACCTCCAAACGCTGCCAACTGGGCTCAGGTAAGCATCGTTAGAATCTGACATCATACGATATCTAAGGTGGAGCAGAGAGTCCATACCCT
>CAJJCK010000021.1 GCA_905182675.1 uncultured Cryomorphaceae bacterium
AACACACAGGCAAGCAGAACGCAGTTAAACTTAACCTCAGCATAGACTACAAAGAACTACTACCCTACCTGGATAGGCCCTCCGTTTATTGGATACAAAACATGTCCGGCTGGAATAAATCTACCACGTTGTATTTTCAAAACACAACGGTACAAGTCAACGCAGAAAATGGCATTAAAGAGGTTGTGGGCAGCGCTATCGCAAAGTCTTTTACAATGGATGAAAATGCTCCATTGACCTTAGTTTTTAATGGTGACATTCGGATGATCGTTATCAGTAACGAACGTTCGAAATGTGTGATTCAAGGACAATTCATACTTCAACACACCAGGAGTGGACAAATTATATGGAGCAGTCAAACCGTCGAGAATTCTGCAATAAGTGCAAATAAAGACTCTGCAATAAGAGCTGCAAAGAGCGAGTTCTCAGATAACATATCCTTCTTTATACTACCTCAATTAGAGCGTAATTTGGGATATTAAGTACCCTATACTATGCGTGCATAGTAAATCTATGTATATTTCGGTATTCATTTTTACCCATGAAACCGAAGGACACTTTTGATTTTCAAATCCGAAAAAGCTGGATAAGCCTTTCGAAAATGTACAACGAGCTTGTAGCCCCTTATGGTATTACAGTTTCAGTTGGTTTTGCACTTCTTAATATTGATGTTCAGAAAGGGACGCCCTCCACAGCGTTGGGTCCAAAAATGGGGATGGAAAGCACCTCGCTCAGTAGAGTACTAAAGTCAATGGAAAAACAGGGACTCATTATCAGAGAACCCAATCCCAATGATCGAAGATCTGTAATGATCAAGCTAACAGAAAGCGGTAAAGAAAAAAGAAACCACAGCCGCAGAGCTGTTTTAGGTTTTAACAACAAGGTTCGCGAATCCATTGGACACGATCGGGCAAAAGAGTTCTTCTCGACCCTTGAAGACATCACGTCGGTTATCCAAGAATCACGATCTGAGGACGTGCGTTAAAAGCACCCTATAAATATTAAGCCCATCTTTTTGGCTTAAATATTTATTCTCAACATGATCTTTTAGCACTATTTCGCTAAATTGGTATGCATTTTCATATTTACCCTGCACCTGCCATCAAACAATTATGTCTTCCACTATTTCTTGCCCCAAGTGCCAAAGCCAAGAGTATGTAAAAAGCGGTTCCATTAAGGGACGTCAGCGTTATAAGTGCAAAACCTGTAATTACTATTTTTCGGTACAAAAACTTGGTAAAAAAATAGATGATTATGTCGTCATCAAGGCACTACAGCTGTATATCGAAGGAATTAGTTACCGAGAAATAGAACGCATTCTAGGCGTATCACATGTGAGTGTTATGAATTGGGTAAAAATCTACAAAATACAGCGACCTTTTGGAGATAGTCATGTAAAAACTAGACATAACGTACTGGACTATAATGAACTAATAGAATTTATAGCGAAAAGGGACAACATGATCAATAGTGGAACCATAATCACCGCTTTAGAAGATCGGTTCTTAGTGACTACTTGGAAAGGCGACTCCATCCAAGATTTTAAACAATTGTCGCTTCCAACAGACTAAACCACCATTTCATGAGCCAATACCATATCAAAACCCAAGAGGATTATAAAGCGGCTTACCAGCATGCTATCGAGCGTCCGGAAGAATTTTGGAAGGGTATTGCAGACAACTATCAATGGAGGAAGCCATGGACAACTCTTCTAGAATGGGAATTCACAACGCCTACCATTAAATGGTTTAAAGGAGGTAAGTTAAACATCACAGAAAACTGTTTGGACCGTCACTTGAAGGATCGAGCAGATGACATCGCATTAATTTGGGAACCTAATAATCCAAAAGAGCGTGAAGTTCGCCTTACCTATCAGGAACTTCATGATGAAGTATGCCGGTTTGCGAATGTACTTAAGAAAACGGGGGTCAAAAAAGGAGACCGGGTAGCCGTCTATATGCCTATGATTCCGGAACTCACTATTGGAGTTTTAGCATGTGCACGAATTGGTGCAGTTCACTCTGTCGTATTCGCGGGGTTCTCTGCTAACGCATTAGCTGACCGTATTAATGACAGTCAATGTGTTTGTGTGCTGACTTCAGATGGTATGTTCCGTGGCGAAAAGTCACTCTCCGTAAAAACCACCGTAGATGAAGCACTACTTCAATGTGGATCAGTGCACAGTGTTATTGTGGTTCAACGAGATGGACGTGACACTGATATGTTACTTGGACGGGATTATTGGTACCATGAAGAAGTTACTGGTGTGAAAAAGAGCTGTCACGCAGAGGAAATGGATGCGGAAGACTTGTTATTCATCTTATATACGTCCGGATCCACAGGAAAGCCAAAAGGAGTGGTCCACACTTGCGGAGGATATATGGTGTATGCGGGATATAGTTTTCAAAATGTGTTTCAATACCAAAGGGGTGATGTCTACTGGTGCACCGCAGATGTAGGCTGGATCACAGGACACAGCTATATCATTTATGGACCGCTACTTAATGGAGCTACAACGCTTATGTTCGAAGGAGTCCCCACCTGGCCAGATGCGGGCCGTTTCTGGGAGATATGCGATAAATACCAGGTCAACCAATTTTATACGGCACCTACAGCTATACGTGCTTTAATGGCTTGTGGCAATGAGTTTGTAGAACGGGCCAATCTAGGTTCTTTAAAAGTGATCGGCTCTGTAGGTGAACCAATTAATACGGAGGCATGGCAATGGTACCATGAAAAAGTTGGTCATAAAAATTGTCCGATAGTAGATACCTGGTGGCAAACCGAAACTGGAGGGATCATGATCTCCGGGCTAGGTGGAATTAGTGATCAAAGACCCACATACGCTGGACAACCACTTCCTGGTGTTCAACCTGTGCTGCTGGACAATGATGGCAATGAAATTGAAGGTGATGGTGTGGAAGGCTACTTAGGTATTAAATACCCATGGCCATCAATGATTCGCACTACTTATGGAGACCATGAGCGGTGTAAAAATGTTTATTTCAGTACCTATAAGGGCTACTACTTTACAGGCGACGGTGCTCGTCGAGAAGACGGTATGTATAGAATCATCGGACGAGTTGATGACGTTATTAACGTAAGTGGACATAGGTTTGGGACCGCTGAGATTGAAAACGCCATCAATGCGTCTCATTTTGTAACAGAAAGTGCCGTAGTAGGATATCCTCATGAAATCAAGGGCCAGGGCATCTACGCTTACGTGATCCTAGAAAATGGCGACCATCAAGCTGCAGAAGTGCATCGATCGATTATAGAACAAATTGTTTTAGAAATTGGTCCCATTGCAAAACCTGATGTAATACAAATCGTGCCAGGCCTACCCAAGACACGCTCTGGTAAAATCATGCGAAGAATATTGCGGAAAATAGCGGAAAGAGACACCACTAACCTTGGAGACACATCTACCCTATTAGATCCTAGCGTTGTGGAAGAAATCAAAGCCGGAGCGCTAGAGTTATTGTTTTAAATTAGCCTCATGATCGAAATTAGAGTTGCACAAAGAGTCGATATGAAAGCAGTCCATGGACTAATTACAGAACTCGCTATTTATGAAAAAGAGCCTGATGCGGTGACTATTTCCGTCCAAGATCTAGAACGAGACGGTTTCGACTTAAACAAGTTCGAATGTTTTTTAGCAGAGCACGTAGCTACATCCGAAATTGTAGGCATGGCACTTTACTATCCTAGATACAGCACATGGAAAGGATCCACGCTTCATTTAGAGGACCTCTATATCCAACCGTTATTCCGAGGAATGGGATTAGGTCGAAAACTATTTGATGAAGTCGTGAAAATAGCAGTAAAAGATAACGTAGGTAGAATGGAATGGACCGTACTTGAATGGAACAAGCCTGCGATTGAGTTTTATAAAACCTATAACGCAACATTAGATCCCGAATGGTATTTAGGTACTTTCAGCAACGAACAATTACAAAAATTTAAATGAATACGCCGGTAGTTTTTAAGTTTGGAGGTGCGTCGGTAAAAGATGCAGAAAGCGTTCAAAATATTGCTAGGATCATTAGCAACTACCCTTTACGCCCTATGGTTGTCGTGGTGAGCGCTATGGGTAAAATGACCAATGCCCTTGAAAGAGTTGTAGAAGCCTGGAACAATAAAAATACCAGCCTTGCTTTATCAGAAATAGAAGCGATAGGGAAGTTTCACCAAAAAATCATTGATGACCTGTTTGAAATTCCACCTGCAGAATTGCTTGAACAGATTGAATTTTGGATGCAATCACTTAAACATGGGGTATCAATAACAGCGGTTAGCTATTCGAAGCAGTACGATTTTATTGTGCACTTTGGCGAATTTATTTCTACTAGAATTATAACAACTTTTGTCCAACAATTCACCCCATCTGTATGGTTAGACACCACCAAAATGGTGAAAACAGACCATCATTTTAGGAGAGCAACAGTAGACTGGCAGGCCACTGAAATAGCCATTCCCGCAAGTATACAATTGAACAAGGTTAATTTCGTTCAAGGCTTTATAGGCAGTGATCCAGACGGTAATCCAACTACCTTAGGACGCGAAGGATCTGATTATTCAGGTGCTGTTTTCGCGTATTGCCTGAAAGCCGCAAACTTAACCATATGGAAAGACGTACCTGGTATGTTGAATGGTGATCCGAAAATATTTAAGAATACACAGAAGATCCACTCACTACCTTATGCTGA
>CAJJCK010000022.1 GCA_905182675.1 uncultured Cryomorphaceae bacterium
TATCCAACCTTGAGGTCTAATCTAAAGTATGGGCGATACTGGCTATTATTGAAAGAGGGGTTGTCATAATATTCAATTTCTGAGGCTACAGCAGAAGCAATAGGATCTACATCGCCAAACCAACGGCCTCCGATAGAACTCACTTTAGTGCCCAGATTCAACATTCCATATTTCGTGAGTTGAAAGTTCTTCGCCATAATGAAATTGAATGCGTAACGACCATTAAAGGTGGTATTCACCCATAGGTCATCAGCACTACCCGTACCAGCTGCGGCAATATTTTTTGACCCTTTGTACTTGGCATCAAAAACAGATCCGGTGAACAAGCTGTAAAACCCATTACGATAGTAGTGCTCTGCCGTGAACTCCACACCATAATTTTGTCCAAAACCAGCATTTTCAAGTGGCTCAGCCCAAAGTCGGCCAAAGCCGGACCCTCCGTTAACTAAGGAAAAATAGGATGGTACTATTTCAACCGGCACATCCCAAAGATATTGATAGTAAGCTTCAAATTTTATTCGGATGGGGTAATCAAAGTTATGCTCCCAGCCGGCGACCATATGGGCACTCTTTGTTAAACCCATACCTTTATTATACTCAGTACCGTAAAGACCATCTGCAATTGCCTGTGGGGTAGCTTGTGAGCCTCTGTAATAATACAAGTAAGAACTCTGCATCTGACTGTGATAACCAGCACCCGTAAAAAGCTTATTCTTCTTGTCAACATCATAGTTAAAACCAAGACGAGGCTCAAGTGGACTAAACGTATTGTTGTTTATGTTTGAATATAAGGCTGTCAAACCAACCGTCATCGTCAGTTTGTCAGTCATTCTATTCTTGTAACTAAAAAAAGGTTGTATCACAGCATATCCATCTAAAGTGGGATCGCCTTCAGCCGTTCCCCATGGAAATTCCCAATCAGAAATAGTTCCTGTTAAGCCGTTGACTATTCTTGTTGAATCTAAATAATTCACCATGACATAATCCACGTTGATTCCCGCTTTGATACTTTGACGTGCGTCAATTTTTTTAGTGTAGTGACTGTAACCGTGAATTTTAGTTTCATAATACCAATAGTTAAGTATTTTAGGTGACGAATCCACCCTCCAATACAGCTCATCTGTTGCCACAGTATCTACTCCTCTAAAGACTTTATTATTTAGTGCGTGGACTGCTGATTTAGAAATAGCGACACCACTCTTCAGGTAACTAGTCTTTGAGAGCCGTTTGTTGTGGGTTGCACCTACAACACCCATGTGGGTATCAAAGTATTGATCACGATCTACGATCCCTAGTCCTTCATAATCACCTGTAATTAAATCGCCATCAGTTCCTGTGACATCGATATTAAGATTTGATGTTCCTCCCATTCCCCAGAGGCTCAATTTTGAACCATCTTTTCGTGGAAAAGTGACACGAAAAGCTCCATCAGCATAATTAGGCACTGCTGTAGTTCCTAAAGATATCCCCAAGGAAGATGCCATACCCAGCGTACTGTAACGTCCTAAAACTAAATATGAAGGTGCATTAGGCTTGTCTTTACCTAAACGGCCCTCTGCCATAAGTTCTACACCTAGTAAGCCAAACTGAAAAGAACCCTCAAAAGGTGTCGCATTGTTTCCGTCACGCATCTCTAAATCAAAAACTCCTGCAATGGCATTACCATATTCACCCGGCCATGCACCGGTATAGAAATCACCACTTTGGATGTACTTGTTGTTTAGAATAGTCACTGGGCCACCACCGGTACCTGGAATCGCAAAATGATTTGGATTGGGGATATTGATGCCTTCAAAGCGGTAAAGAATACCTGCAGGTGTATTACCTCTTACCACTATATCATTTCTACTATCATCCGAGCCTTGTACTCCGGCAAAATTTGTGGCCATACGAGCAGGTTCACCGCGAGAACCTGCATACAAGTTAGTCTCCTCAACAGAGAATTTTCGAGCGCTCACTACGGCCATTTCGTTTTTAACTTCGCCTCTAGCAGATGCAATAACATCTACAGCATCTAGTTTGACTGTACTTTCAGTAAGACCGACTCTAATTACAGCCTGCTTTGCAGAGTTCAACGCAACTATGGTTGTTTTTGATTCATAACCAAAAAGCTGAACGGCTACCACTTTACGTCCTATCTCAACTTCGAAGGAAAATAAACCATATTCGTCCGTAAATGCTTGGGCATTATCACAGATTACCATGGCATCTACCAAAGGGGATTTAGATTCCGAATCTATCACCGAACCACGTATGGTTTGGCTTAGCGTTTGAGCGGTTATGGTCATCCCAATCAGGACAAGCCCTAGGCTTAATATGTATTTCATCGTTTAATGGTTTTGTTCAAGCACAAGTTAATAATTCTTAATAAAAATAGCGGAACGTTTATTCTCATTATCGCATTATAAAGAGTGTGTTAGTTAATTTAAATGGAACTATAGAGGAATAACAGTCTCATATACGAATCAATAGGAGCCATTTAAACTGTTGGAACTTAGTTTTCTTATAAGTCACCACATAAAACGAAGTCTTCGTTTAAGCGCCGATAAAACACGATCCAGAATGATATAGGACCCAAAGCTTTGTGCTCTGGTTAAATTTGGATTCAACCTCCTATTATGAGCTTGATTAGATCTAATAAAAGTCGTCGAACTTCTTTTTTCCTTTTGCATAAAATTGCCACACCATGCTGCCTTTATAGGTACCTGTGAAGGATTGGAAACCTCTAAAATCAAACTTCGCCGTACCAGCGCGTGAACGCTGTACTTTTGTAAACATGCTGTAGAAAGCAAAATGCGCCTTGAGTATTGCCCAGGTATGCTTGGGCTTGCCTTCAATCGCAAATTTTATTCCTGCCAAACCGTCGAGAATTAATCTAAGAAAAACGAGACCTACCGCATGAAAATGAGGTAGATTTTTCACTAGAATGATGAGGTTATTTCTAAAGTTCAAATAAGTCTTTTGAGGAGAATCTGCGTTTAAAGTTGCTCCACCTAGGTGGAATACTGTGGATTCAGGCTGTACCCATACTTCATGACCCGCTCGTTGCATTCGCCAGCAAAGGTCAATCTCTTCCATATGAGCAAATAGTATAGGGTCCAAGCCTTT
>CAJJCK010000023.1 GCA_905182675.1 uncultured Cryomorphaceae bacterium
CAAATTCAGATTGCTTAGCCGTAAGTTCGGTCTCATTAATTATTTCAATCCCATGGACCCGCAACTCCTTTTCTAAACGGTTGTAAATCTGTTGCGATCTACGTTGCTGATTGGTAACGATTTCACTGAGTTTACTCAATAGTTCGCCCGCATTATATCCCTCAAAGTAATTGTCCAAATCCTCATCACCAGACAATTTCAATCTTCTTATAAAAGAGTACCGTACACGGAAAAACTCATCCATATTGTTAGAATGAATACCTAAAAATCGCATCCTCTCAATCAACGGAACGTTTTGGTCTTCCGCTTCTTGGAGCACTCTTTCGTTGAACTGCAACCAGCTGATATCTCTATTATAAAATTGAGGTTTGTATTGCATGGATTTATTTAAGTCTTTGAGGATATTCAAATTGGATAAGTTCGCCATCCGGTTGGATTTGCACCCAATGATCAACATCAAAACGAATGCATACCAATCCAGTTGTAGGTATATTACTGATTTGAGCGTTGGTCATTGTATTCACAAACTCAGTGATGGTCGGGTTATGAGCAAAGTAAAATGCTATATCTGCAGTATCAGAACCGCTCTTCACGCACGACAGTAATTCATGAATATTACAATCATAAAGGGATTCTTTAATAGCTAACTGAGAAGCGTTAATATTAAACTTTTCGGCGAAAATCAGAGCTGTATGTACTGCCCTATTTGCAGGGGAGGAATACAACTTCACCGAAGGGTTACTTTCAAGACTACGGCTAACAACCTCGCTCACTATGTGCGCATCCCGGATACCTCTTCCTTTTAAAGGACGATCCCTATCCGAAATTCCATCAATAGACCAAGAACTTTTTGAATGACGTACTAAATATAGAGTTTTCATGTATGTAAAGTACACATTTTCAATGTGTTTACAAAACTTAACGCCTTAGTTTTAATAACGTTTAATGAGAATTTAAATCTTGAAATTATATAATTAAAGCGTTTTTGCCTCATTCCAATATACATCCATCTCGTCTAACGTCATGTCTGTCAATAACTTACCAGATTCTAAAGCTTTTTTTTCTAAATATTTAAATCTAAAAATAAACTTCTTATTGGTCCGTTCTAGAGCCAATTCTGGATCTAAATCGTTCAAACGAGCAAAATTGACTATTGAAAACAGTAAATCACCTAACTCACCTTCAGTATCATGCTGATTACCAGATTTTTGAGCCTCTTCAAATTCAGAAATTTCCTCTTTAATTTTCAACCAGACATCTGCTGGGTCTTCCCAATCAAAGCCAGCGCCTCGTGCCTTATCTCCAATTCTGATGGCTTTCACGAGTGATGGTAAGCCTTTTGGCACGCCTTGTAGCACGCTCGATGTACCCTTTTCTTTCAGTTTTATCGCTTCCCAATTCGCCTTAACCTCCTGTTCAGTGGAAGCCTCTACGTCGCCATAAATATGTGGATGTCTATGAATGAGCTTCTCACTAACGCTATGCAATACATCCGCTACGTCAAACGCGCCGCTCTCGCTACCCATTTTACTATAAAAGACCAGATGTAGCATCAGGTCTCCCAACTCCTTTTTTACCTCTTCCAGGTCGCCCTCTTCAATAGCGTCCGCTAGCTCGTAAGTTTCCTCTACCGTCAAATGTCGCAAACTCTCAAAGGTTTGTTTTTGGTCCCAAGGACATTCTGCGCGCAGCTTATCCATGATGTCCAATAATCTACCAAAAGCCTCGAGTTTATCTTGACGTGAATTCATAATGGCCTTATTTAGCAACGGCTTCTTGAGGAGCTATTGAATCATCTTCTGGGGTGTCCTCGGCATCTAGGATGGATAAAAGATTGTTTTTAACAATGATATTGAACCACTGAATTACCTTTTTAATATCACTTGCATACACACGTTCTTGATCAAATTTAGGCAACACCTCACCGAAAAAGTCTTCTAAATCAGATTTAGAGCTCTTGTGTGATAAGGCCTCCTTGCCCTCTGTAACAGCGGAAATTGCCTTAAACACATCCTTTAAAGGAACCTCTTCCTCATAGGTGTATATGGCGATGTCTCCCAAAGAGCTCACATTAGCATTGGCAGGAATAGAAACGCGAGCTCCATCCAACAAGCTTTCTACAACCACTCCGTTCTTACGGTGTGCAATTAATTTGAATAGTCCAGGCTTCCCTGTGATAGATAATACAGTTCTTAATTCCATTATTGATTATTTAACCAAGTTTTTACAGTTTCTAATTCTTGTTGCTCACTAGATTGGTTTAATTCTAGTAAAGATTTTGCACTAGGCACCAATTCATGCTTTGGATATCGATCCATCAACGACTGTAAAAAAGCCGTTGATCGCTGCTTGTCTCCTAGCGTTGTGTCAAAGTATAAGGCCAATTGCATCAACGCCTCAGGGGCAAACTTATGCATCGGAAATTTTTTAGTTAAAAAAATCAAGTAGTTCAAGCCATACAGTGGTCCGTTGTCCCCTGACATAAGAACCAAACCAGCCTGCATCAAATATTTAGCTTCGGTTTTTATCAGGCTATCACTTTGAATAAAGTAAGGCCTGGCTCGATCTAGTTCTTCCAGCGTCGCCTTACCGTTGTCTATCTTATCTAAAAAATATAGCGTGGAATCTTGACCCAACTTATCCGTGATTTCTATCGAAACAACATCAACTTCTTTAGTTTCGCCATTTGCACATGACACTATGAAAAGACTCCATAAAAAGATCCACCTCATCGACGTTTCGGGAATTTCATTGGGTATTCAACTGTAATATCGCCGCGTTCTATAGACCCCAACCTCCCCTTGATGAGTCGTTTGCGAAGAGGCTTGACGTACTCTGTGAAAAGCACCCCCTCTATATGATCATATTCATGCTGAATAACGCGAGCGGCTAATCCCGTGTATGTTTCTTCGACGAGTTTCCAATCCTCCGTGTAGTATTCAATCACTACTTGCTCTGGGCGATATACCATCTCCCGTACATCCGGAATACTTAAGCAACCTTCTTCCATTTCCCACTCATCGCCTGATTCCTCAATAATTATCGGGTTAATAAAAGTCTTCTTAAAGCCTTTTAGTAACTCGAAATCTTCTTCTTCCTCATCTGCAAAAGGACTGGCATCCACTATAAAAAGGCGTATACTCCTCGCGATCTGAGGTGCTGCTAGTCCAACACCTTGGGCATTGTACATGGTCTCGTACATATTTGAGATCAGAGGCTTCAGACCAGGGTAATCCTGATCTATCTCTTCAGCGACTTTTGTTAATACTGGGTCGCCGTATGCAACTATAGGTAGAATCATGAGGGTAAAATATGAAGACAAAGATAGTTATCGTTGCTCTAAATAACGTTCCAAAATAATTGAAGCGGCAACTTTATCCACAGCGCCCTTTTCTCGTCTTTTTGACTTTCTCATACCTCCCTCATACAAAATCTTTGAAGCCAATTGAGAAGAATAGGTCTCATCTACTTTCACCACACT
>CAJJCK010000024.1 GCA_905182675.1 uncultured Cryomorphaceae bacterium
GTCTAATCTCTGTAATAATCGCGCAACTATTGCGCCGAAAAGTGCTCCAGCTAAAAGGTCAAGTGGGTAGTGCACACCTAAGTGAAGTCTTGAAAAGCTTTGAATAATGGCTAGAACAATCAATATAGGGAACCATGATTTAGGCAGCCAATTTCTAGTTAAGAATGCCAATCCAAAGGTGTTTGCCGCGTGCGCAGAGAAGAAACCGTAAGGCGAACAATGCACGAGAACACGCAGTCCATCAACATCATGACATGGTCTAGGTCTGGCTAGTGTGTGCTTGAACAACTCTGCACCCTGGTCCCAAATCAACACTCCAACTATAATTAGTGCTGTTCTAAACAGCCATGTACTATGCGTATCACTATGCTGAAATAACCGTGCTAATAAAACAACATATAGCGGTATCCATGTAACGGTCTTTGTGACTGCAAGCCAAAAAGCATCTGTGCTAGAAGGAAAAAGGGTATTTGCCTCTAAAAGTAGAGAGGTATCAACCGCCGATATCGCTTCCAGTATGGCCATTACACCGGAGCATTCAATTTCTCCCAGATCATATCCTTAAGTTGCATAATATTAAGATTTGCTACTGAGGAAATGAAAATATGCGATATATCTTTAGGAAGTTGAGCCGCTATTTCAGCTTGGAGATCTTCATCAATCATGTCCGATTTAGTGACCGCTAGTATCCTATCCTTATCCGCAAGTTCGGGATTGTATTTCACCAATTCGCCAAGTAAAATATTATACTCCTTTTCATAATCATCTGCATCTGCAGGAATCATAAACAATAGCAGGGCGTTTCTCTCGATATGACGTAGAAATCTATGGCCTAAACCTTTTCCTTCCGCTGCTCCTTCAATAATTCCAGGAATATCAGCCATTACAAAAGACTTATACCCTCTGTAATCCACAATACCTAAGTTTGGAACTAAGGTTGTGAACGGATAATTTGCTATTTCCGGCTTAGCCTTACTCACCACACTGAGTAGTGTGCTTTTACCAGCATTAGGGAACCCAACCAGACCTACATCAGCAAGTACCTTTAACTCCAATATGAACCATCCCTCAACAGGCTCCTCTCCCGGTTGTGCGAACCTGGGGGTTTGAAAAGTAGGCGATTTAAAGTGAACATTACCTTGACCACCACGACCACCCTTAACTAAGGTTTGTAGCTGACCATCATCGGTAATTTCAAATAGAATTTCGCCTGTTTCCTCGTCTTTAGCGACAGTCCCTAATGGAACATCAATATATTTATCCTCTCCGTCTGCACCCGATTTTTCCTGACCAGAGCCATTTAAACCACTGGATGCCTTAACGTGCTTTTGGTATTTCAATGGAAGTAAGGTCCACATCTGTGCATTTCCTCTTACAATTACATGACCGCCGCGTCCACCATCGCCACCATCAGGTCCGCCTTTGGATGTCATTCGGTTTCTGAGAAGGTGCGTAGAACCTCTGCCTCCTCTACCGCTTTTGCAGTAAATTTTAACGTAATCAATGAAGTTGGTGCTTGACATAATGCAAAAGAGCAGCTTCCATTATTGGAAACTGCTCTGCAAAAGTACAATTGTAAAAGTTGGTATGGAACTTAACCTTTAGAAAGAGTCTATGATACTTACAAGACGATCAGTGATCTCGGAGATAGAACCTACCCCGTTAACACCACTATATTTATTCTGCGCCTCATAATAATTCTTTACAGGTGCAGTTTCTTTATTGTAAACATCTATTCTATGTTGTATAACCACTGGGTTGGCATCATCGATTCGACCTGATGTTTTAGCCCGTGCTGCCAATCTTAATTTCAGTTCGTTCTCTGCAACTTCTAGCGCTACCATACTAGTAATAGCGGTCCCTTGGGTTGCTAAAAAAGTATCCAATGCTTCAGCTTGCGCATTCGTTCTAGGGAAACCATCAAAGATGAATCCTTTTGCCTGTGGATTCTTGTTCACCGCATCCTTTAACATAGATATTGTAACAGAATCCGGGACTAACGATCCCTGGTCCATGAACGATTTTGCTAATAGTCCTAGCTCAGTTTGGTTTTTAATATTGAATCGGAATAGATCTCCAGTACTCAAGTGTACCAACTGGTAACGCTCAACTAAAGATTCACTTTGGGTTCCTTTCCCTGCTCCTGGAGGGCCGAAGAGAACAAGATTTAACATTTTGGTAGTTTTTAATTCTTGCTGCGAAGATACCCATGCAGAGGAGAATATTGTACTATTGCATTGGATTTGAATAACATTTTCATTTTTCCGTCAACTAGAACCACACCATAACATGCGCACTCCATACTGTGTAATCATGGCCGGTGGCATCGGGAGCCGATTTTGGCCCATGTCCACAGAAGAATCACCAAAACAGTTCTTAGATTTTTTAGGAACAGGTGAAAGCCTCATTCAGCAAACCTACAGACGTGTCAGAAAAATCTTCGAACCTGAACATATCTTTGTTGTCACTCACGCTAATTACGCGGATCTGACCTCAACGCATCTGCCTAAATTACCATTGAATAATATAATATTAGAGCCGTTACGACGCAATACGGCACCCTGTATAGCCTACGCAGCAATGAAAATTAAAAAGCGTGATCCTAAAGCAAATATCTTTATTACGCCAGCTGATCATTTAATCATTGATGAAGATGCGTTTGAGCGTCAAATACGAAAAGGCTTAGAGCAAACAGATTCATCAGATTGCTTTGTTACTATTGGAATCGAAGCAAACAAGCCAGAAACTGGCTATGGTTACATTCAGTACGATGAAACGAAAAAAGAAGGCGATAGCTACATGGTCAAAGCCTTCACCGAAAAACCTGATATTGAGCATGCTCAGAAATTTATTGACAGCGGTGATTTCCTTTGGAATGCCGGTATGTTTATATGGAATATTGAGGCTTTAAGTGCCGGATTAGACCAGCATTTACCCGAACTAATGAATACTCTGGGACGAGCTTGGAAGGACTTAGACACTAAATATGAAGCAGATAGTATTGCCAAAGTATATGCGCAATGTGACAACATTTCTATCGATTACGGACTCATGGAACGCTCTGAAAATGTTCGCGTTCTTCCTACCGAAATGGGATGGTCTGACGTTGGGAATTGGGGAGCGATTTATGACTTGAGCGCAAAAGACGCAAAGGGCAATGCACTTATCGGAGATTCTATTCTCGCTGAAGATTGCGCGGGTTGTTTGATTGTTAATAGCGCACCAGGCAGAGCCTTAGTGCTCAATGATCTGAAAGATAAAATAGTCGTTCAGACAGATAAAACCACCCTGACTTTCCCAATGGGCAATGATCAAGCTATAAAACAAATTGTCAGAGCTGTTAAAATACAGCTGGGTGAGAAATTCGTTTAATTTTAGGTCACTTAAGCAGAGTCTGCCATGCAAGGAGGTATTACAGATAGTACCAGTGGATACAAAATCCCAGTAGCCTTTGTAGAA
>CAJJCK010000025.1 GCA_905182675.1 uncultured Cryomorphaceae bacterium
GCTCAAGTTGAGAAGTCGCATGTGAAACGTGAATACAACCATGAAACTCACAGCGACGAAGTTCGTCAGGATGTAATGGCTGCTACTTACGATAAAGTATACGCTGTATCTAAAAGTGCATTGCCGAAGCACGAACGTTCCGCTCAATTCAAAGCTATTCTTAACGAATACTTAGATGGCAAGGACGACGCTTGGTTGGCGGAAAATAAAGGTTTTGCAAAAACTTATTTCCACGACGTAGAATATAAAGCTGTTCGTCACATGGTATTAGCAGATGGTCAACGTTTAGATGGACGTAAGACTACTGACATACGCGATATCTGGTCTGAAATAGATTACTTACCTGGTGCACACGGATCTGCAGTCTTCACTCGTGGAGAAACTCAATCCCTGACTACGGTTACCTTAGGTACTTCGATGGATACCAATAGAATTGATGACGCAACCTTTAAGGGTGAGGAAAAATTCTATTTACATTATAACTTCCCTCCATTTTCCACGGGTGAAGCTCGTCCTGTTCGCGGGGTAAGCAGACGTGAAATTGGTCACGGAAACCTTGCTCAGCGCGCTTTATACAAAATGGTGAGTCCTGAAAATCCATATACGATTCGTGTAGTAAGTGATATTCTTGAATCAAACGGTTCGTCTTCTATGGCCACGGTTTGTGCAGGTACACTTGCGCTAATGGATGCGGGGATTGAGATGGTTAGACCAGTAAGTGGTATAGCCATGGGCCTAATCTCTGACGGTGAGAATTACGCTGTACTTTCAGATATCTTGGGTGATGAAGATCACTTGGGTGATATGGATTTCAAAGTAACCGGTACCGAAAAAGGCATCACTGCATGTCAGATGGACATCAAGGTTAAAGGTTTGAGCTATGAAATTCTTGTAAGTGCTCTGATGCAGAGTCGTGCAGGCCGTATGCACATTCTTTCTGAGATGCTAAAGACGATGCCTGAGTCACGTAAGGAATTAAAACCTAACGCGCCTAAGATCATTACCATTACTGTTAAGAAAGAATTCATTGGACCAATAATCGGTCCTGGTGGAAAAAATATTCAAGGTATTCAAGCAGATACAGGAACAACTGTAACTATTGAGGAAATTGAGGAAAGAGGTCATATTCAAATTTCTGGAAAGGACTATGATATGATGAACAAGGCACTGGACATGATTCGTGCTATCGCATTCGAACCAACTATAGGCGAAGTCTATGAAGGAATCGTTCGCGGAGTACAGACTTATGGTGCTTTTGTAGAAATCGCTCCTAAAATTCAAGGCTTGTTACACATTTCTGAGATCGATTGGACTCGTGTCAAAAATGTTGAAGATGTACTGAAAGAAGGTGACACAATTAGCGTCAAACTTCTCGAAGTTGATAAAGCAGGTAAGATGAAGCTTTCGAGAAAAGTTCTTCTGCCTAAACCTGAAAAGGAAGGCGAATAACCGAAGCTTTATTTAGATTGTTAAGGTGAGGAAAACCTCAGGTTTTCCTCACTTCACTAAAATTCATTCTCGAGCATGAGACAGTTAAAAATCACAAAACAGGTCACCAACCGCGAAACGGCTTCTTTAGATAAGTATCTACAGGAAATTGGTAAAGTGGAGCTTATTACCGCTGAAGAGGAAGTTGAACTCGCTCAGAGGATAAAGGCCGGTGATCAAATTGCTTTAGAAAAATTAACCAAAGCGAATCTTCGCTTTGTGGTTTCCGTGGCTAAGCAATACCAAAATCAAGGCCTCACATTGCCTGATTTAATCAACGAGGGAAACCTAGGTTTGATTAAAGCTGCACAACGTTTTGATGAAACCCGTGGTTTTAAGTTCATTTCATACGCTGTTTGGTGGATTCGCCAGAGTATTCTTCAAGCATTGGCTGAACAGAGTCGAATTGTACGTTTGCCGTTGAATAAAATTGGTTCTATCAATAAAATCAACAAAGCATACGCATACTTGGAGCAAGAGCACGAACGTCCACCAAGTGCATCTGAAATCTCGAAGCACTTAGAAATGAGTGAATCTGACGTTAAGGAGAGCATGCGTAACTCCGGACGTCACGTAAGTATGGATGCTCCGTTAGTAGAAGGAGAGGATAGTAATTTATATGATGTCTTAAATTCATCAGATAGTCCACACCCAGATGAGGACCTAATGATGGACTCTTTGCGTACAGAAATTGAGCGTTCTTTGGCAACTTTGACTCCACGTGAAGGTGATGTAATCCGTCTATACTTTGGTCTAGGAGGTCAGCACCCTATGACACTTGAAGAAATTGGCGAAAAATTTGACCTGACTCGTGAGAGGGTTCGTCAGATAAAAGAAAAGGCAATTCGTCGTATGAAACATACGTCGAGAAGTAAAATATTAAAGACCTATCTCGGTTAATAACCTTGGTATAAACTTTTCTCACATACACCCTGCCATCATCGGCGGGGTGTTTTATTTTTACACCAATCTTAAACGTAACCTCATGGCTTCACCTATCATCTCCCCTTCGCTTTTAGCAGCTGATTTCGGAAACCTCCAAAGAGACTGTCAGATGGTCAATAAGAGTGAAGCTGACTGGTTTCACATTGATGTTATGGACGGTGTCTTCGTTCCTAACATAAGCTATGGTATGCCAATTGTAAAAACCATGGCCGCTAACTGTGACAAGGTCATGGATGTGCATTTGATGATTGTACAACCTGAGCGATATATCCAGGCCTTTAAGGACTGTGGAGCGGATATTCTAACGGTTCACTATGAAGCTTGTACCCATCTTCATAGAACGATACAAGAAATTCACAACGCTGGAATGAAAGCTGGCGTTGCGTTAAACCCACATACTCCGGTCCATGTTTTACAAGACATTATTGGTGACTTAGACCTTGTACTTTTAATGAGTGTCAACCCAGGATTTGGAGGTCAAACGTTTATAGAGAATACCATTAACAAAACAACTCAAGCACGTACGCTTATCGATCAAAGCGGGTCAAATGCAATTATTGAAATTGATGGCGGAGTCAATCTTGAAACAGGATCTAGGTTGATCGCAGCAGGAGCAGATGCTTTGGTTGCAGGGTCGTTTGTTTTCAAAAGCGATGATCCAGAAGCAACTATATCTGCCCTAAAGGCACTTTAAGGGTAGTCTAACGTCTAAACTCCTTCGTTGCGTTATAGACGTGATCCAAAATATTTTGCTCCATATCATCGACCTTAAGTCCACGTCGCTGCATCATACGTTGTGCTGTGTCGAGGGCCTTATCCAGTTTATACTCTACGGTTCCCTGCGGTCCTCCCCAACTAAATGAAGCGATGAAATTGCGTGGGAATCCAGCACCATAAATATTAGCACTAACGCCTACCACAGTTCCCGTATTAAACATCGTATTTATTCCTGATTTACTGTGATCACCCATGATCAACCCGCAAAATTGCTCGCCCGTTTGGGTAAATCGCTTGGTCTGGTAGGACCAGGCCTTAACGTGATCGTAATTGTTCTTTAAGTTTGAATTATTGGTGTCCGCACCTAAATTGCACCATTCACCAAGCGCACTGTTTCCTAAAAAACCATCATGTCCCTTATTAGAATAACCCAGAAGAACACAATTATTTACCTCTCCACCTACTTTACAATGAGGTCCCAAAGTAGTTGCGCCATAAATCTTGGTACCCAGCTTCAACGCAGAGTGTTCGCCAAGGGCAAGCCCTCCGCGAACCATACAACCCTCCATGATTTCAGCATCTTTGGCCAGATATATAGAACCGCTCGTTGAATTTAAGATACTCGCCGTAGCCTTCGCACCTTCCTCTAGGAATATACGATCACCTAAAATAGTATTAGAGCTATGGATTGGAGCGGAGGTTCGGCCTTCCGTCAGCAGGTCATAATCAGCCTCTAATTCCACTGCATTATTGGTCCAGATATGCCATGGCTTAGAAATGATATTAAGCACTTCCGTGAACTCAACCCTACTCTTCCCTGTACTATCTAACTCGCCGCCTCTTACCGCCAATATATGCGTGTCTTGAGCCAAGTACTCGCCTTCCTTTAGACCAGATACCGCATTTAAAAATGACGATGTAGGACAAACAGAGCCCCAAATTGAAAAATCAGGATTCGCTATTGATGAAAATTTCTTCGATAAATAGTCCTCTGTTCTGAAACCTATGAGTATTCCACGGTTCGTATACTTTTCTGCTATGGTCAAGATACCGCAGCGTAAGGCTGAAACCGGACGTGTAAAAGTCAGGGGTAAAAGATCTGTACGACTAGGTCCATCTACAAGAAGAATGTTCATCTGAGTTTTGTTTGGTTGATGTCTCCAATTTAGGGCAAAAAAAAGACCCGCCTTAGCGGGTCTTCTATTTTAAAGTAATAAATATTACTAACTCTTTTTTCCGTAACGGGTGCGGAATTTATCAACTCGACCAGCGGTATCTACCAACTTCACTTTACCAGTGTAGAATGGGTGAGAATAGCTAGAGATTTCCATTTTGATTAGTGGGTATTCAACACCATCTAATTCGATAGTGTCTTTTGCCTCAGCGCATGACTTTGTGATGAACTGATCACCAGATCCCATGTCTTTAAAAACACAAGGACGGTAAGTTTCAGGGTGTATTCCTTTTCTCATTTTAATTTACTTTAACAGCTTGAGTTTTGGCCCAAGCCCCAGGTTCTTAATTAGTCGGCAAATATAGGTTAAATGTTCACATATAACTCGTTGCTAGTACAAAAATAGTAATGTAGCTTCGCAATAGATGAAGCACTATATTTTACTTTTTACTTTAGTATTGGCACTGGTTCTAGGAAGTTGTAGGAAAACTGTACAATTTACAGGGTCTAACGTCACATTAGAGTTCTCTCAAGACACCATCTATGTCGATACCGTTTTCACCGGGCTTGGTAGCTCAACGAGAACCTTAAAGGTTTTTAACCGATCTAACGAAAACGTAACAGTAGACAAGGTCTATTTAGCGCGTGGTCAGGAAAGTTTTTATTCCTTAAATATTGACGGTATTAGCGGCCACGCATCAGATAACATAGAGATTTTAGCAAAAGATAGTGCCTACCTATTTATAAAAGTAAGCCCGGATGCGGCAGGTCAAGATGAGCTGGTCTATACAGATAGCATTTTTTTCGAGAACGGCTCGGTAAGACAACATGTAAATTTAATTACTGCAGTTTGGGATGCCTACTATCATTTTCCAACAAACGTCCTCACTATAGAGCGCCCAAGCCCACTATCTCCGTTAAAACTGGCCTATTCCATTTTACCAGATAATGAGGTCTGGGATGCCTCAAAACCACATGTTGTTTATGGCTACGCCGTTGTGGATAGCGCAAGAACATTAACCATTGAGCCCGGTACGCAAGTACATGTACATGATGCTAGTGGACTCTGGGTATATCGTGATGGTAATTTGTTTATTGACAAGGATTTACAAGGCGATTTTTCTGATCCCGTAGTGTTTCAAGGAGATCGCCTAGAGCCTGAATATGAATGGGTACCTGGGCAATGGGGAGGTTTATTAGGAGGCATCTTCATCATGGGCGGTGATCAAGGACACAGCATTATTAATAACACCCTGATTAAAAACGCAACCAATGCGTTGAGAATTGACAGCTCCTGGAAATCAACCCCAAATATTGAACTGCACAATGTGATACTTACCCATAATTCACGGGTAAGTTTATATGCTGGTTTCGCAAATATTAAAGCAACGAATTTGGCTATAGGGCCAAGCGGCGTTTATGGATTTTATGCGCTCGGAGGAACCTACCTGTTCGATCATTGTACGTTTTATAATACTTGGGGATTTTCTTCCAGAGGAGGAACTTCTGTAGGAATGATGAATTTTTATGAA
>CAJJCK010000026.1 GCA_905182675.1 uncultured Cryomorphaceae bacterium
CTTATAGATTTGGTATTTCTATGGGATGGAATGCGGCAAAAAAGAAAAGATTATTTGATTAATATTTATCGAGTAAATAGTACTCAAAGACCCTCTTAAGCAAAACTTGAGAGGGTTTTTACATTAACTTTGTTCTATGATTCAAAAGCATTGTTTAGCGTTCTTTATATCCCTATTTACAAGTAGTGTCTTTGCTTACAATGCCGTCCCGGATACTTCGGTGATATTAAACCAGGTCACTATAATAGATGGGCAAGACCCCGCTAAGGCTCTGGTAAGATCACTCATTAAAGTCTACGCAAAAATGGATAGGCTCAAGCCTTCTAATCTTAAGCGATATTCTAGACAATACTCAGGCGATTATAAAACCATATTTGAGCAGTTAGATTTTTTATATTTCTCGGGTAAGGATTGCTTTCAAGAGGTCGAAGCTTACAAGGATTATGAGGAAAAACGTCAAGAATCTGGTGCTTCTATTCAAGCGGGAATTGATATTGATATGTCACCAGGTTTTGATTTTAATGAAGATCAACCAGAAGGAACTTTCGGAAAATATCCGTTGACTTCTTTTCAAAATACTTCATGGACTCCGCTATCTAGATCCGTTTTATCTGCGTACTACGCTCACCCTATACCTGGATTACTTGTCATAGGTGCCTTGCAAAATTATTCTTTCTCTATCGAGAGTGAGCAATTTATTGATGGTCGTGATATCATAGTGTTGAATTTTGAGCCGAAAAATGATCGAATCGGTTGGACGGGGAGTGCATCGATAAATTCGACGGAATTTAAAGTAGAATCTATAACTGCAACTATTGAGGATATAGAAATCAAACAAGAATTTGCCAAAGACAATCTCTGGTATGTTCATTCCATGCTGTTTTCATGGTCTTCAGGTAGCAACCACTATGAGTCGAAAGTTGTTGCAGTGAACGTTGATATTCAACGAAGTGTAAAAAATAAAATGATGGTAGCATCTGTACCTGAAGAGCAGGAGCTACGAAATGACTTTTGGTCCACCTACCGTCCTAAATCAGAAGCATTAGATGCATGGACCGCACGGCAAGATAGTCTCATACGCTATCTTAATTCAGACGTATACTTAGACAGTGCGGATGCAGTTTATAATGCCTTTCATTGGTACGAACCACTGGTTAGTGGCGTTGGTTATCGTAAAAGGAGTAAGGGTACATATTTTTACTTCGCTCCATTGATTGGGCAATGGAATTTCGTGGGAATAGGAGGTATTCGTTGGATGCCTTCCATAGTTGTGGGCAAGCGTTTTTCAAATTATCAAAGTATTAAGCTGAGCTCAAACGTTAATTATGGATTTCTAAATAATGATCTAAAGGGTTCCTTAGACCTTGAATACACCTATGCGCCCTTACACAATGGTTCCGTGAGTTTTACCATGGGTGATGAATACGATCAAATCACACAAAGCATTGATTTAGCTGGAATATTTGCGAGATCAAATTTTATCAGAAAGACTTTTATAGAAAGTTACCATAGGTACGAATGGATCAATGGTTTCTACACTCGATTAGGTCTAGAATACAGCCAAAGAGAAAGTATAGAGGATCTTCAGTTTGCAGATTGGACTAATGGGTTATTTGGTGCTAGAAATCAGCCTGCATCTTTTGAAACCTATACTGTGGCGCAACTTGGAATTGAAATACTTATTCGTCCCTTTCAGCGCTATTACTTAAAGGGACGACAGAAAATAGTATTGTCGAGTAAATGGCCAGATTTCAAATTCACTCTGAAACAGGGTATACCAGATATCCTTGGTAGTGATGTGAGTTTCACAAAGTACGAGATGCTCATTGAAGACATGCTGCGGTTTGGAAAGGTAGGTACCTCCTTTTATCGATTAGGATCGGGTGGGTTTCTAAATGATGCATCTACGGTGAGATTCATAGAGCACAAATGGTTCAGAGGAGGTGACTACTTCCTGTTTACAAACCCATTGTATACTTATCAAACCTTAGACAGCACATTTGCTTCACCCAGTGTGTATGGTACTGGTTCTTTTATGCATCATTTTGACGGATGGTTCTTGAATAAAATTCCGGTGTTGCGAAAGCTGAAATTAGGCACAGCCATAGGGGCAGCATTTCTGGCTGTTCCAAATGAAAATGTATTTCATTTGGAGTCGTTTGTAGGACTAGAACGTAAAGTGAAATTATGGGATACCCCAACACGTTTTGGAATATATTACATGCTTGAGCCACAAAGCGCGACTCCCGGATTTAAGTTTAAATTAGGGGTAGATATCAAAGACACTTTCAGTGATCGATGGAATTTCTAGTCATGTTATAACAGGAAAAATCGATAATAATAAGGATATAAATAGAATCAAGGCTCATGAGATTTAATCAACATATTTAGGCTATGCGAACGATACGAGCATTTTTTAGAATTATTCTAATTTTTAACATCCTACTTTTTGGTATATCCATTCTAGCTTTGATAATGCCCTTTGCTTCTAGGAAAACGGCCCATCAGATTTTCATGCTTCTAAAGGGTAGTTTATTAAAAGCTGTTGGCGTTAAGGTACATGGTCCTAAGATGGAGGGTATAGGACCCGGTTTGATCATGGCGAATCACCGCTCTTATTTAGACGTATTATTTATACCAACCTCAGAGCTGTTTACCATTGTGGGTAAAGTAGAAATTCGGTCGTGGCCAATTTTTGGTTTTGCAGGTCGAGCACTTGGTGTGTTGTGGGTCAAAAGAGAGAGTAAAGAAAGCAGGACGCAAACTAGAGAGAGTATAGTTGATGCAATACATTCTGGTCAAACGGTTGTTATTTTTCCTGAGGGAACTTCTTGGGAAGGGCCGTTATTGTTGCCCTTAAAGCCAGGGATGTTCCATGAGTCGGCCCATCACAACTTTAATATTTATCAGTGGTCTCTACATTTTGATAACGCTATAACTGGATATCCTCCAGGAGTAAGTTTTCTCAGGCACCTATGGTCCGTATGTAAGGAAACCTCAATCAATGCTTATGTAGATGTAAGAAAAGCTCCAGTATCAAGCTCAAGCGCGATTGAATTAATCGAAGATTGCTCGACATGGTGGAATGAGAGCTTGAAAAAATTGAGTAAAAAACATCCAGCGCGTAACTCTGGATATTGGCCAGATGTAAGAATAGAATTATTGAGCTAGTTCGTTGTCTTCGGGGACTTGATCCATAGACTTAAATGGGAAAGCATATTTATCCATATAAGTCTGAACGCCCTTTACGGCAGGTGGGGAGATAATGATTCGCTGTTTCTCAGGTATGCTATCAGCAATTCTCTGTGTATAGCCCGTGACACCAACTTTCATGAGCTGGTCTGCTCGATCTACAACAAGTGTTTGTACAGACGCACTATTAAATCCTTCAATATTTAAGAGATTATTCAGACCTTTTGATGTTGCAATAACGACATCTGTTCCAAAATAGATATTCTCCTTCTGTTTAAGGACTGGTGGGCCAGGGAACACCCCCCATACTCTTAAGTCAGTGTGTTTACCAAGCCTCTCAAAACATTCTAAATATTGCGCTACACGGATGTCGTTTTCCACCAGAATAAGTGCTCTAGCGACATCTTCATGACTGTACTTTAACTTGTGAATGATCGTTGCAGTAATTGGAGCGACCCAATCATCGGAAGTTGTATAACACATCCAATGGTTCTGTCCACTTTTTAAAGCACTGACCAATTGCATCTGATTTTTACTAAATGGTATCATTTCATTCACCTCTAGGGCGTGTAAAACTTCTTCTTGTAATTTAAGCTTGGACATTTGCTCAGGTTTTATGCAAAACTACGGGGTCCTTAACAAATGAGCACTACGCAAAGCCCAAGGGTTGTATTTTAGTGACGATAAAATCACCTGAAAATGAAAAACACCGTCATATTGATACTATTGCTTACTGGAATAGTGGCAAATGCACAAAAGTTGTCAAAAATCGAACCCGCTTCCTGGTGGGTAGGTATGTCTATGGATACCGTAGAGTTTATGGTATATGGCAGCGCTATTGCTGATCTCAAGGCGGAGTCTAAGACATTAAAAATCACAAAGTCTGAGAGACTGGAGAGTGAAAATTATCTATTCGTAACTGCTGTTATCACCAATTCGACAACAATAGGTCCACATAAAATGTCGTTTAGAATTCCAAATGGAAAATTGACAGGTGAGCTCTTTGTAGACATTCTAAATCGTCGCGAGGGTAGTGCACAGAGAAAAGGATTTTCTTCAGTTGATTTTATATACCTGTTAATGCCAGATCGCTTTAGGAATGGCAACCCATTAAATGACAATATTAATGACATGGAGAAATCGGATAGAACTAAGCTGGGTGGACGACATGGTGGAGATATAGAAGGGGTTAGATTAAGCCTAGATTACCTCCAAGACCTTGGTGTAACAGGTTTGTGGTTGAACCCTGTTCTTGAAAATGATATGCCTGATTATAGCTATCATGGTTATGCCATGACAGATCTGTATAAAGTAGATGCAAGGTTTGGATCTAATGAAGATTATAAAAGGTTGAGCTCAGAGGCCAAACAAAAGGGCATAGGTTTAATTATGGATCAGGTTGCGAATCATATTGGTAGCCATCATTTGTGGATGTCTGACTTGCCATCAGGGGATTGGATAAATCAATGGGAGGCTTTTACACAGACTAACCATATGAAAGTTAGCAGGTTCGATGTCCATGCTGCGGAAGTAGATCGTAAACAATTTACGGATGGATGGTTTGTGGAAACCATGCCCGACTTGAACCAGGCCAATCCAAAGTTGGCTAGATACTTGATTCAAAACTCTATATGGTGGGTTGAATATCTAGACCTTTATGGTATCAGAATGGATACTTGGTCGTATCCAAACAAGGAGTTTTTATCGAATTGGACCAAAGCCATTTTAGAGGAATACCCCCAATTTAATATTGTAGGTGAGGAATGGGTCAGTGACGCAGGATTGATTAGTTACTGGCAAGCAGGCGCGAAGAGACAAGATGATTACCAAAGTTATTTGCCATCTGTTATGGATTTTCCACTTCAGACGGCCATTGTAGAAGGTTTGCAGGGAGAAGAAGGTTGGAGATCAAGTATGACTAAAATATACGAGAGCCTTGCAAATGATTATAAGTATGGTGATGTCAATAACATCATGATCTTTCCTGACAATCATGACATGAGTAGAATTTTCACCCAATTAGAGGAGAACTTTGACCATTGGAAAATGGCAATGAGTCTTTACTTTACTACTCGAGGTACGCTGCAAATTTTTTATGGAACTGAAATACTTATGACCAATCGTGACTCGGATGACCATGGTGTTATTAGAACTGACTTCCCTGGAGGATGGGAGGATGATCAAGTCAATGCTTTCACAGGTTTAGGTCTTACCAGTCAGCAATTAGAGGCACAAAATTGGATAAAAAAATTAGCGGAAATCAGAAAAGGTAGCCCGGCATTACATTCAGGTGAGCTCCTACATTATATACCTGATAGTGAAGTATACGTTTACTTTAGATCGCTGGAATTAGAGCGGATCATGGTGATTGCAAATAGAAACGAAATATCTAAAGAACTGAATTTGGCTAGATACAGTCAAGGTACGAACGGCTTGAAAACGGGTTTGAACTTAATCACTGGAGAAGCCATCAACTTAAATAATGTATTGACAGTTGGACCCATGGAAACCTTAATTATGGAACTGAAATAATGAACTTAACTAAATTCATAGGTACCATTATTCTAGTGACTACGCTAGGTTCATGCACCTCTTCCATTGATTTGAATAAGCGTAAAGAAAGTGTTGTATGGGATACTATAGCGGGTCCTTCTCAGGGCGTCTTGTTACAGACTAATGAACTGGTAAGCGCTTATATTCCCAATAGACCCTTACAGGTTTGGTTGCCTTCTACCTACGACGCTAAACGTAAACATGCAGTGTTGTATATGTACGACGGCCAAATGTTGTTTGACGCCGCTAAGGCATGGAACCATAAGGAATGGCGTGTGGACGAGGTTGTAGACAGTTTACTCGAGTTGAAAGAAATATTACCTACGATCGTAGTAGCACTTCATAACGGTGGGCAGCAGCGAAATTTTGAATACTTTCCACAGAAACCTCACAACGAATTAAATGCTTCTTTTTCAGATTCTATGATGGCTGATATCGCGAAGCATTACGGCTCAGATAGTGTTTTTCGCGTGAAAAGTGACGATTACCTTTCTTATATAGTTGTAGAGGTAATGCCCGTTATAAATGAATCGTTCAATGTCTATGAAGATAAAAGTGCTACAGTGATCGCAGGAAGTTCCATGGGTGGCTTAATGAGTATGTATGCGATAGGAGAGTACCCCGACGTTTTTGGATCGGCCATATGCATGAGTACGCATTGGCCTGGTGGCTATGCTCCTAACGAAGATGTGCCTCAAGTATTTCAATCTTACATCGCTGCGAACATAAAACAAGATAAGGTTGGTAAGATCTATTTCGATTACGGTACTGAGACCTTAGATGAGATGTATGAGCCTTTTCAAATGCAGGTAGATAGCATTTTAGAGTGGAACGGGTTTCGCAAAGATGTGAACTGGAGAACGCAAAAGTTTCAAGGGGCTGCGCACGACGAATTAAGTTGGGCGAAGAGATTACATATTCCCTTATTGTTCACGTTGAAGAAACAGCGTTAACAGCTAAAGTTTGTATCAAAAAAAAGCCGGGATTACCCGGCTTTTTTTTTGACACTCTGATCAGTTAAAAATGATCAATAATTGAATTTAACGTGGACGAAGGACGCATGATTGCTGTGGCAAGTGCGTCGTTCATATAGTAATAGCCTCCTATGTCAGCAGGCTGTCCTTGTACCGCGATCAACTCTTCGATAATTTTACTTTCGTTCTGTGTAAGCGCTTCGGATAGAGGTGTGAATTGAGCTTTTAATTCAGCATGGTCATTTTGACTCGCCAATTCTTGTGCCCAATACATGGCCAAATAATAATGTGACCCACGATTATCAATCCCTCCAATTCTTCGTGTGGGACTCTTGTCATTATCTAGAAATTTAGAGGTAGCATCGTCCAATGTTTTTGAGAGAATGGCTGCCTTTCGGTTGCCGTCTTTTTCCGCAAAATGTTCTAAGCTTACTCCTAGAGCAAGGAATTCTCCTAAACTATCCCAGCGCAAATAGTTTTCCGAAGTTAATTGTTGAACGTGCTTTGGTGCTGAGCCGCCTGCGCCAGTTTCAAAAAGTCCACCACCATTCATAAGCGGGACGATGGATAGCATTTTCGCTGAAGTTCCCACTTCTAGAATAGGGAACAAATCTGTGAGATAGTCACGTAGAACGTTCCCACTTACAGAGATGGTATCAAGTCCCTGAACTATACGCTCTAAGCTGAAAATAGTAGCTTCATTCGGCGCCATAATAAAGAGGTCTAAACCATCTGAATCATGCAAGGGCAAGTACTTTTCAACCTTTTTAATGATTTGGGCATCATGAGCACGTGTTTCGTCCAGCCAGAATACAGCCGGATTTCCTGTGGCACGCGCTCTCCGAATCGCTAACGCTACCCAATCCATAATAGGCGCATCCTTTACTTGACACATACGGAAGATGTCACCAGCTTCAACAGTTTGCGTAAGTACAGCTACACCATTGACCAAAACGTCTACGACACCTGCTGTTTCCAGTTGGAATGTCTTGTCGTGCGATCCGTACTCTTCTGCCTTCTGGGCCATTAAACCGACATTACTGACACTTCCCATGGTCGTTGGGTCAAGTGCACCATTCTCTTTACAGAAATCTATGGTGGCTTGGTAAATACCAGAATAACAGCGATCAGGTATAACGGCTTTAGCGTCTTTTCCTTTACCTTCTTTGTCCCACATTTGGCCAGAGGTTCTGATCATTGCGGGCATGGATGCATCAATAATAACATCGCTTGGGGTATGTAGGTTGGTTATCCCTTTGTCAGAGTTGACCATGGCTAAATCTGGGCCATTTGCAATGGCAGCATCGATCGCATTCTCAATTTCATTTCTCTTATCCTTGGAAAGGGTCGCAATTTTAGCATACACATCCCCAAGTCCGTTACTTACATCAACGCCTAGCTCATTGAATTCAGTTGAATAGGTGTTAAATACATCTGCGAAGAATACCTCTACGCAAGCCCCAAACATGATAGGATCACTGACCTTCATCATGGTAGCCTTCATATGTAAGGAGAACAAAACGCCTTGCTCTTTAGCTTCGTTAATTTGTGCTGCTAAAAATTCCTTAAGCTTAGACATACTCATGCTGGCAGCATCGATGATTTCACCTTTCTGTAAGGCTATTCCATCCCTAAGCAAAGTAGTTGCACCGTCATAATCGCGTAATACGATCGAAGCGACGCCTGCTTCAGACATGGTTGTACTGGTCTCTGTTCCGTAAAAGTCGCCTTCGCTCATGCTAGATACATGCGACTTGCTGTTGGCAGTCCAAGCACCCATCGAGTGTGGGTGCTTTCGGGCATATTGTTTTACTGCCTTAGGTGCACGGCGGTCACTGTTTCCTTCACGCAAGACAGGATTAACTGCCGATCCTTTTATTTTATCGTAGGCGGATTTTATACGTTGTTCTTCCTTGTTATTGGGCTCAGCGGGGTAGTCAGGGAGCTCAAATCCTGCAGCCTGTAATTCTGTTATGGCAGCTTTCAACTGCGGTATAGAGGCACTGATGTTTGGCAGTTTAATAATGTTTGCCTCAGGTGTTTGTGCCAGATCACCCAGTTCACTGAGTGCATCATTCAAGCGCTGTTCATCTTTTAGATAAGCTGAAAAACTTGATAATATTCTACCTGCTAAAGAAATATCACGTGTTTCGACATCAATACCAGCTTTTGAAGTAAAAGCCTTTACCATTGGCAAAAAGCTATAGGTTGCTAAAGCTGGAGCCTCATCAGTCTTTGTGTAAAAAATCTTTGACATGGGTGACGTTTAAAATGTTGTAAAATGGATTGCGAATATAAGGCGTAAAAGATATCGCCTGTAGTCTTATCGGAACTTAGCGACCTTATCGATGTTGCTCAATCGAGCAGGGCCAACGTGGTATTGCGCGTTCAATAGAAACTCTTGGGAAATATCACTTTCTAACAAAGTTTGTATGAGTTTCATGACATCCACCGCATTTCCTTCAATACTTGTTCCGAATGGACCTACCTCGTAACTGATGCCAGACTCCTGAATGATCAATATAGCCTTATCTACGGCTTGCATGGGAGCGTCTTCCTTTAAGGGAATGAACTGGACGTGTGCGCTAACGGTCATGAAAAAGGTGAGATTCCTTGCATTGCAAAATACAAGAGTGACATGCAGGCCATGCCATAGATTATAGAAAGAATGATGGCACCTAGACCCTTCATTTTAGTAATGTGTGCTATAACAGGTAAAAGCTGTAGTGCATGTAGCCCCATGAAATGTGGTATTCTGATGTCTCCATGATCTATGGACCAGTTAAGAATGGGTAGACCTAAGCCACCATCCGGGGCTCCGACAGTGTGTGAAAGCATTCCTCCCATTATGAATCCTGAAAAGCCAAAAAAAACAAAATAGATAATACCAAAACGGAGCGACCATAAAATCCCTGGATGCATTCTAAAATCGGATCTAAAGGTCCATTTAAATAGTAATAAAGTATATGTTGTAGATAGACCAATTCCTATTCCCATAAGAGCGAACATGATACCTTCGAAGGAAGAGCTGGTGTTAAAATGACTTAAAGAACCTCTGTAGGCTTGAATAAAAATCCAAATAAGCTCAAAGGCCATAACACCTACGTTTACCCAAACAAAACGCTGAAAGGCCTTCTTTTTAACACGAGGTACAAAATTTGAATACCAGCTGAATGTTAAGAAAAGTATGCCGGTCGAAATCCCGAATTTAGCGGGCTTTATAAAAGCATTGATGCCCAGTACTTCTGTGGTGGTCATGCTCCATAACACCAAACTCACTGCAGCATACATAAATGCAGTAAAGGCACCTAGTGTGAATATAGGGTGGTTGAAAATGGAGCGAGAGTGCATTTAAAAGTTGTAGTGTTTCTTAGTGATTGTTCTAAGAAGAATATAAGACGTCCATCCCAAAGGGCCAGCCATAAACGTGAACAAAAGACAGATGGTAATCGAGTAGGGTGGTAGATTATTCTTTTCCGCATCGCGTACGATATACAGTCCTGCGAGCATGTCAAATGCCAAGTAATGTATCCAACCAAGCAGCACTGCCTCCTTAGAACTGAACAAAGACATGAGACCATCTAAGGTTGAAAAAGACTCGAAGGAAGAAGGTTCGAAAAATTGAATAAAGAGTGCACTATATAAAATACCCATTCCCAGAACGATGATTCCGTATAATACCTGGTGAACAGCTCGCTTATAGGGTAATGCGATCAGGATAAGCCAAGCTAGAAAAGCGATCGTATTTGATGCTAAAAAAAGGGAGTCAGTATTAAACATCTGTATTGAATTATATCAACAAGTTAGTGGACTCTGACCAAATTAACTAAAGGGAAAACGCTATTCTATTCCTCATTGGTTTTTGTGCTTGTTTCGCATAATCGATTAAGCTCTGCGAGTTCACCTTTGGTTAGATTTCTCCACTCACCGAGTTCAAGGTCTAGATGAATATTCATGATACGTATTCTTGTTAGACTGGTAACACGGTACTCCAGGTACTCACACATTCTTCGAATCTGTCTGTTTAACCCTTGAGTGAGTATTATTCTAAACGTATTAGGCCCCATCTGTTCTACCCTACATTCCCGGGTAACTGTGTCAAGAATAGGAACGCCC